>NZ_JAEQBS010000019.1:0-4268 GCF_017846535.1 Campylobacter sp. JH32 | reverse complement strand
GCATAACAATAAATCATTGATGCTATAAGACAAATAGTCACAAATAATAAGGTTGTTTGAAAGTAAATACTATTATATATTACTAATTTTTAATATATAATAGTTATTTTTAGTAATTAATATTATATGTTAAATTAGTTTTATGTTCCGCATTAAACCAAATCAAGGCATTAATATCTGAACAATTAGTTGAAAATATTTCTGTAAATTCTCCCTCAAACCCAATATCGAATAACAAAGGTATTTCATAAATTTTAAGCCTTTTAGCTTCATTTACACTATTTGGGCTAAAAATAGAATCTATTTCGTTAAATAAAAAAAATTCTCCTTGTTTTGCTTGACAATTTTGACATATATTCATAAGGTAGTAACTTTTTGTTGTATTGGAATATGAAATTTTCATATTATTTTTTTTTAAAATACTTTCTAGCTCTTGAGAATAAGACAAAATATTCCAAATCATTTTAAATTTTGAATTAAATTTCCAATATTTTTTTTCACAATCTAAAAAAGAAGATTTTAAAGCCCCAAAAGCATAAACTGAAATCATCTTAGAACATTTCCAACAAGTAATAAAACCTTCAACAATATACAACTTCTCAGTAACATAAATGGTAAAATTTCTATTTTCTAAATAATCGATAAGGTAAGTTAAATTCCTATAATCTTCTAAATACCAAATTTTATAATCATTATTCCACTTAATCTTATATTTTTTTAATTTATCCTTATTAGAATAAGGAATATTAAGCTTAATATTCATAGTTTTTCTTTTTTAAAATCTCTTTATATTTTCTTACACTCTTAAGAGTATTAAATAAACCTATCAATATTATAATAAAAAATTATAAGCAATAAAAAATAGTCTCGAAAGAAAACTAAAATATCCTCATAAAAAAATTTAAAAGAAGAATTAAAAAGATTGCAAAACTTAAAACCATCATAAACATTGAACCAAAATACAATTTTTCTAAAGTATTAAGTTTATTAGGCTTTAAACACTTTAAAAGAATATTTTTAATTTTCACTTTCTTTTTCCATTTTTTAATTCTTATGATATTATAATAAAATAATAAAAAATTTTTTTTATTAAAACCCCTTTTTTGGAGTTACCAAAATCATTTTTTTATGATTTTATACAAAAGTTCAAAAATTTTAATTTTTGATTTACTTTTTTAATATTATAGAATTTAACAAATTTAAGAATTTAGTAACTATTCTATTTATGTAAATGTGTCTTTTAAAGCTCCTATTTTCCATATGGGTGTTCCGAAAAAATATCAAAAACTATTCTATTTATGTTAAAAACTATTCTATTTATGTCAATTTTTTAATAACTTATGGGTGATTGTATGCTGATTTTGCTGACATAAATATAATAAACTATTCTATTTATGTCAATTTTATATTTTAGATGAAATTAGTATTTTTCAAAAAAATAATTTTTTACATAGATATAATAAGTATTGACATAAATATAATAATTTTACTATAATTACTTTATAAAAAGTTGTTAATTTGCACTAAACTATTCTATTTATATCAATTTTTAGGGTGTAAATTAATTGTTTGTTCTATTTATGTCAATAGTAAGGAATTAAATGTTACTAAATATTATTATTGAAAAAGATCAGGATGGATATTTTGCACGCATTCTAGAGCTTGAAGGTTGTGTTTCGCAAGGAAATACCTATGAAGAAACTTTAGCTAATATAAAAGAAGCTGGGGAGCTTTATTTAGAAAGCCTTGCAAATGAAGAAAAAAGAATTATTGAAAATAAAACAACTTCAATTATTCCAATGGTTTTAGCAAATGCCTGAATTGCCTAGAATGACTGCAAAAGAAGCAGAAAAGCTTTTATTGCAAAATGATTTTTCGATTGATAGGCAAAAAGGCAGCCATAGAATCTATAAAAAAGGACTTTATAGAATGGTTATTCCTCACCATAGTGGAGAAATATTGCACCCTAAAATCATAAAACAACTATTTGAGATCATAGAAGTAGCAAAGGATTAAAAAATGCCAAAAAGAAATACTATTGATACTATTACACTCGGACTTTTTAGTGATGAAGATGTTTCTATAATCTGCGAAGATACAATTAAACTGGAAAGGGGCTCTGTAGCTGTATTAAGTGGCAATAGTGAAGTAGGCAAGTCTTTTTTAGCTTTAAAGGTATGTGCTAATGCTGTTAATGATGGCTTAAAACCTTTTTTTTGGAGTGTAGAAGATAAAAATAAAGCAATTTTAGAACGCATAAAAAATATTGAAAGTTTTTATTCTTTTAATGCTGCGGAACTTGAATTTTCGAATGAACTTCCAAAAATCAATAAAGAACCTATAAATTGCTTAAAAGAAGAACTTAATGAGTTAGCAGATTGCGATTTAATTGTTCTTGATACCTTTAGTGCATTTTTCTCAACATTAGGCTTTAAAGATCAAAACAATCAAAACGATGTGCAAAATTTCTTTAATATTTTAACAGATGTAGCAAAATCAAATAATCAAGCCATTTTATTACTTCACCACTTAGATAAAAAAGGTGAAAGTCTTATGGGTAGCTCTGTAATTATAAATGCCCCTAGACTTGTTTATAAACTCTCATTTCAAAAAGGAGAAGATAAAAACTCTACAACTTATCGCTTACTTGAAGTGCTAAAAGATAATAATAATATCAATGCTGGCGAGTTTCAAAAAACAATCAAAGTATTACAGAACTCTAGCATTGATGAACCTTTAGTTAAAGATATAAAAGTGGAAAATATTGACAATCATACCTTAGAAATTATCAACAAAAAAGATATTTCTGCTGTAAGTGTTAATGATTTAGCGGAAGGCTATGTAACAATGAATGAAAATAGAGGAGTTTTTTATTTAAGCTCACGAAAGCTTACTGATTCTAATTTTTATAAAGCATTTAAAGAAAATGACAATAAAATAGAATTTGGAATGCTTGGTGCAAATGGTTCATCATATGCTATTACTCTTAAAAATTCTTTACTAACGCAAACACATAGAAGTATTTTAGATGCTTTATTTTTATATATCAAGAAAAATGTAGATACAAGTGTTATTAAAAAATATCAAGAAAATTTTTGGGATATGGAAGTAAGATTAGAGCCTTATAAATTTTTAAAACAATATCTTAATAAAGCTCCTAGTAATTATTCTTGGTTAAAACAAAAATTTACAGAAATTTCTCGTTTTGCATATGATTTAGCCTTTACGCAAAACATTGAAGATAAAGATAAAGATAAAAAAACAATTACACAAAGAGATAAAGGGATTTTAATGTTTGATTCTGTAGAGCGTATCACAAAAGAAAATGGCGTGATTGTATCTGTATTTGTATTGACAGTTCGTAGGGAATATATCAAAAGACTTGAAACAGAATCTACTCTTTCATATGATGATGACTTATCAAAAATACTCATTGATTTAAATTCTTTAGTTGCACAGGATTTAATTAGATTTTTGACAAGTTTTCCTGATAAGAAAATCCTTAGTTATAGTGAGTTTTGTGAAATTAAAGCTTATAGACTTTATAAAGAAAGTTCTATCATTTCAAAACAAAAAAAGGAGATTGCTAAATTAAAAGATAAGCTTATAGAATTTGGAATTAATGTTTATGGCAAAGGTATAGAATTTGCAAATTATGATGATGAATTTTTTTATAACAAGTATAAAAATGAAAATGATTTGTTTTTTATCTACCAAAGTAATAATAGAGTAAAAAGATATATTAAGCGTGGTGATCCAATGAATCGATTAAACACCAAAAGTAATAAATTTATCTTACAGAAGTCTTTATTTGAGTGAATCACCCATCTGCTAAAGTAAAGTGGGTTTCTTGCTTCAACGAATAGATAACTAGTATATAACCATTTTTAATACCCTACTAGAGCTATCCTCTACCCCAACTAGCATTAGCAATAGATTTAGATAAGTGTTTGTTTTTAATTAGTCCTTTAATATTTAGATTTTCAACAGCTATAAAATCATATAAATTTGTGATTTCATCGCTTATCTTATGTAAATAATCATCTCTTGCTCTTGTAATTTTTTGATGAGCTTTAGCTACTTTAAGTTTAGCTTTTGCGCGATTATTTGAACCTTTTTGTTTTTTTACTCATTTGTATCCTTGTCTTTTCGTTTTTTGCAAGGATATTGTAACATTTTTAATTATTAATATTTAAAGTTCTTGCCTCTTTTAAAATCAATTTTCTTATATAAGTGCCATATTCACTTGCTAAATCTAAAACCATTAA
>NZ_JAEQBS010000018.1:0-5350 GCF_017846535.1 Campylobacter sp. JH32 | reverse complement strand
CAGGGAAACCGTTTAAAATGTCAGAACTGGAACAGGAAGAAAACAGGAGATTCCAAAACGGAACGTTATTTCCCGTTTATCACGGAAGCGCTAAAAACAATCTGGGGACTCGGCAGCTTATAGAAGTAATTGCCAGTAAATTTTATTCATCAACGCCTGAAGGTCAATCTGAACTATGCGGGCAGGTTTTTAAGATTGAATATTCGGAAGAAAGACAACGTCTTGCATATGTACGCCTTTATGGCGGAATCCTGCATTTGCGGGATTCGGTTAGAATATCGGAAAAGGAAAAAATAAAAATTACAGAAATGTATACTTCAATAAATGGTGAATTATGTAAAATTGATAAGGCTTATTCCGGGGAAATTGTTATTTTGCAAAATGAGTTTTTGAAGCTAAATAGTGTTCTTGGAGATACAAAGCTATTGCCACAGAGAGAGAGAATTGAAAATCCTCTCCCTATGCTCCAAACAACTGTTGAACCGAGCAAACCTCAACAAAGGGAAATGTTACTTGATGCACTTTTAGAAATCTCCGACAGTGACCCGCTTCTACAATATTATGTGGATACTACAACGCATGAGATTATACTTTCTTTTTTGGGGAATGTGCAGATGGAAGTCATTTGTGCCATCCTTGAGGAAAAATATCATGTGGAGGCAGAAATAAAAGAGCCTACTGTTATATATATGGAAAGACCGCTTAGAAAAGCAGAATATACCATCCACATAGAAGTCCCGCCAAATCCTTTCTGGGCTTCTGTCGGGTTGTCCATAGAGCCGCTCCCTATTGGAAGCGGAGTGCAGTATGAAAGCAGAGTTTCACTTGGATATTTAAATCAATCGTTCCAAAATGCGGTTATGGAGGGGGTTCTTTATGGCTGCGAGCAGGGGCTGTATGGATGGAAAGTGACAGACTGTAAAATCTGTTTTGAATATGGATTGTATTATAGTCCTGTAAGTACCCCCGCAGACTTTCGGCTGCTTTCCCCTATCGTATTGGAGCAGGCTTTAAAAAAAGCAGGGACAGAACTATTAGAGCCATATCTCCACTTTGAAATTTATGCACCGCAGGAATATCTCTCACGGGCGTATCATGATGCTCCAAGGTATTGTGCAGATATTGTAAGTACTCAGATAAAGAATGACGAGGTCATTCTGAAAGGAGAAATCCCTGCTAGATGTATTCAAGAATACAGGAACGATTTAACTTCTTTCACAAATGGGCAGGGAGTCTGCTTGACAGAGTTAAAAGGATACCAGCCAGCTATTGGTAAATTTATTTGCCAACCCCGCCGCCCGAATAGCCGTATAGATAAGGTTCGGCATATGTTCCACAAGTTAGCTTAACAGCTTGCAAAAGTCATATAAAATGAGATTTGAAAGGATTAGAGACTAATTATGATGAAATGCGAATGGATATTGTGTCCTGTTTGTGGGAGCAAAACCCGTAATAAAATTAGGAAGGACACTGTTTTGGAGAATTATCCCCTTTATTGTCCAAAATGCAGACAAGAAAGATTGATTAAAGTTGACAACTTGAAGATAACTGTCATCAAAGAGCCAGACGCTTAAGACGCAGAGCCGATGAAATTGTGGAACAATTCACGAATCATCGGCTCTTTTTGTTTCGTATTTGAAAGAACAAACTCACCAAATAAAAAAAACGATATTCGGGTGGGTTATTTTGTTATACCCTAAATTACCCTCTGAGTAAGCACGACTGAGCCAAAAGAATATACCATATTGGGAAGTTAAAACATGGACAACAGACGGTTTTTATCGAGAAACAGTAGAAATGGTTCAGTATCGGAAAGAAGAGGGATGTCAAGTAGTAGAAATGGAATGTTCCGCATTGGCGGCGTGTGCAAAATTTAGAAAAGTTACATGGGCTATGCTGCTTTTTTCAGCCGATACTCTTGCAGACCCTCATAAATACCAAGAAAGAGAATGGGGAAAAACAAGTATATCCATAGCCTTAGAATTAGCCTTAGACGCTGTTTTATCAGTTGTTGAGGAGTAAAAATAAATACATATAGGAGTTACAATGAATATAAATGAATTTCCACAACAAGTAAATCAAGTTATTTCAATAGCAGAAACCATATTACAAGGTCAAATATTGGGGATATATTTATATGGTTCAGCAACAATGAATGGGCTGCGTCCAGATAGTGATATAGATATACTGATAATTACTAAACAAGAATTGAGTAATTCAATCAGAGCAGATCTAACAAAGCAATTATTGAAAATTTCTGGCTCCGTAGGCTGTATTGAAAAAAGACCTTTAGAGGTAACTATTATCAATCAATCTGATATTGTTCCGTTGCAATTTCCGCCAAAATGTCAGTATATGTATGGTGAATGGCTAAGGGGAGAGATGGAAGCAGGAGAATATCCGCAAGCCTGCAATGACCCAGATATAATGATTTTATTATGGCAAGCAAGAAAAAATAGCATAACTTTGAAGGGGGCGGAAAGCAAAGAGCTTATTCCCGCTATCCCATTTCACGAAATTAAAAAAGCAATTCGGTTTTCTTTACCTGGTTTGATTTCCAGCTTTAAGGGTGATGAAAGAAATGTGTTATTAACCTTATCACGAATGTGGTTTACTTTAGTAACAGAAGAAATCACGACAAAAGATGTTGCCGCAAAATGGGTAATTTTAAAATTGCCGGAGAGATTCCCCCCCCCTGCTAACAACGGCAAAGGAAGCTTATTTGGGAAATTTGTCTGATGAATGGGAGACAGTAGAAAAGGAAGCGATGGCACTTGTAGAATATATGAAAAAACAAATTGAGGAATTACTTAGAACAGAGTAGCAAAGTTAGCGGGGCCAATCAACGGTCAAGATGAACGGCGCATAAATGCGCCGCCGTTGACAGTCCCGCCCGTCTTTGCTGATGGGCAATCAAGGCGGGAAAGCCCTAAAATGGCTTCCCGCCCATTTCAATCTTGAGAGAAGAAACGCTCCAAAACCAGAAAGAGAGCGGTAAATCTGAATTGCGAGGGAGAATATAGATGAATCAAGGTAGAATTATTGTAATCACAGGTGCGCCGGGGACAGGAAAAACTACAACGGCATCTGCTGTTGCAAAAGAATCAGATTTGGAAAAGTCTGTGCATATGCACACAGATGACTTTTATCATTATTTGAGTAAAGGGGCAATACCACCGCATTTGCCAGAATCAAATGAGCAAAATTTGATTGTCATTGAAGCCTTTTTAGAAGCTGCAAAGCGATATGCTCGTGGCGGATATGATGTAATTGTAGATGGGATTGTCGGGCCATGGTTTTTGGAGCCATGGAAAGCTCTTGCCCAAGAAGATTACGAGGTACACTATATTGTATTAAGAGCGAGTATGGAAATAAGACTTAGAAGCAAACTTAAGAGTGTGTTGATAGTGCAGTATCTTAAAATTTTGTATAATAGGAATTGAAGTTAAATTAGATGCTAAAAATTTGTAATTAAGAAGGAGTGATTACATGAACAAAAATATAAAATATTCTCAAAACTTTTTAACGAGTGAAAAAGTACTCAACCAAATAATAAAACAATTGAATTTAAAAGAAACCGATACCGTTTACGAAATTGGAACAGGTAAAGGGCATTTAACGACGAAACTGGCTAAAATAAGTAAACAGGTAACGTCTATTGAATTAGACAGTCATCTATTCAACTTATCGTCAGAAAAATTAAAACTGAATACTCGTGTCACTTTAATTCACCAAGATATTCTACAGTTTCAATTCCCTAACAAACAGAGGTATAAAATTGTTGGGAATATTCCTTACCATTTAAGCACACAAATTATTAAAAAAGTGGTTTTTGAAAGCCATGCGTCTGACATCTATCTGATTGTTGAAGAAGGATTCTACAAGCGTACCTTGGATATTCACCGAACACTAGGGTTGCTCTTGCACACTCAAGTCTCGATTCAGCAATTGCTTAAGCTGCCAGCGGAATGCTTTCATCCTAAACCAAAAGTAAACAGTGTCTTAATAAAACTTACCCGCCATACCACAGATGTTCCAGATAAATATTGGAAGCTATATACGTACTTTGTTTCAAAATGGGTCAATCGAGAATATCGTCAACTGTTTACTAAAAATCAGTTTCATCAAGCAATGAAACACGCCAAAGTAAACAATTTAAGTACCGTTACTTATGAGCAAGTATTGTCTATTTTTAATAGTTATCTATTATTTAACGGGAGGAAATAATTCTATGAGTCGCTTTTGTAAATTTGGAAAGTTACACGTTACTAAAGGGAATGTAGATAAATTATTAGGTATACTACTGACAGCTTCCAAGGAGCTAAAGAGGTCCCTAGCGCCTACGGGGAATTTGTATCGATAAGGGGTACAAATTCCCACTAAGCGCTCGGGACCCCTTGTAGGAAAATGTCCTAAGTGTGGCAACAATATTGTATTAAAAAAATCGTTTTATGGTTGTTCAAATTATCCTGAATGTACCTTCACTTTAGCTGAACATTTTAGAAAGAAAAAACTCACCAAAACAAATGTAAAAGAATTACTAGAGGGAAAAGAAACCCTGGTAAAAGGAATCAAAACGAAAGATAGAAAGTCCTACAATGCCGTTGTAAAAATCGGAGAAAAGGGATATATTGATTTTATCTATGTATGAGAACGTATTTTTTGAAATGCTTGAGCGAATCATTCAATTAGAAAACGAAAAAGAATAGAATCACAAATCACAAGTGATTAATCACAAATCACTTGTGATTTGTGATTGTTGATGATAAAATAAGAGTAAGAAGAAATAGAAAGAAGTGAGTGGTTGTGGGAAATTTAGGCGCACAAAAAGCAAAACGAAATGATACACCAATCAGTGCAAAAAAAGATATTATGGGGGATAAGACGGTTCGTGTTCGTGCTGACTTGCACCATATTATCTCTATTAGGAAAACTGATATACCCCAATTTAGAGAATGGCATAGTAATTCCTAGTGATAAAGAGAAAATGATTGCACTGGCAAATAAATACATTGAAAAAGAAAATGTAGATGCACTCATTCTCGCCTGTACGGAGCTGCCACTTGCCATAAAGCCCGAAGATGTTAATGTGCCAATCGTGAATACAACCCAAGTACATATCAATGCAATTTACCAATATGCAATTCGATAAAAATAGCAAAGCCAGCCGAGCCAATCAACGGTCAAGATGAACGGCGCATTTCATGCGCCGCCGTTGACAGCCCCGCCCGTCTTTGCTAAAGGGTAATCAAGGCGGGAAAGCCCTAAAATGGCTTCACACCTATTTCAATAATTGGAGGAGATAAAAATGAGATCAGAAAAGGAAGTTTATGATATTGTTTTGAATTTT
>NZ_JAEQBS010000017.1:0-8872 GCF_017846535.1 Campylobacter sp. JH32 | reverse complement strand
TAGAGTATAAAGACTTAATTTCAAACACTTTAAAAGAACAAAAAACCACACAAGTAGATAAAAAACAAGCTATAGCTAAACTTCATGCTCTTTTAGAAAATCAAAACCTAGAATGTATCCATGGAGGCAAAGTCATACTTAAATCAAACAAAGGAAAAACTTTTAAAGATGATGGTGTGCCTATAATGCTAGAAAGTGATTTATTAAACTCTAGTATAGTAGCTTGTCCTAATACTATAGCAGGTGTAAGTGTTCCTTGTACTAAAGTTGTTAATGTAAAAGGATCCTTATCTCAAAAGAAAGTCAATAATGAATATGTAATCTTACAAGAACTCATCTCAGCTTGTAAAACAGATAAAGGCTTTGCTTTAAAAGTAAGCTTTACTCCTACTAAGTTTAAATTTGATCACAGCTTTGATCCTAAAGAGGGCTTAGGAGAACAAAGTAAAAATCAAATAGAGTTAAAAGAACCTATAATAAGACTTCATTATAAAAGTGATAGATTTCAAAAAGATAATTTACCTATCTATAATCTTTTAATCAATAATGAAAAAAAAGAACAAAATAAGGCTTTAAATGAATTTAATATAGATTTAAAAGATTTAAAAGATATAGAGGATATAAATATTCTTAATCAATTCAAACAAGACTTTAGTAAAGATTATGAATTTAAAGAACTAAATCTTAGCTTTGATACTAATTTAATCAAACTTTATTTTATTATCCCAAAAAACATTGCTAAAGTTTATAAAAGTGCTTATAAGGAATTTAAAAATAAAGATTTAGGAGCAGGGTATTTTACACAGCTACATGAGTATGATAAAATCATCAAAAATTCCCTAGAAGATAATAAAGAATTAAACGAATATCATTTTAGTTTTTTAACTCCTGCTAAAATGCAAAATTTAAAACTTCAAATCGCACAAGGACTAGATGAAATCTTAGAAGATGAAGATAGAAAACAAGAGCTTTATGTTTGTAAATTTGTGGTGGTAAATGGGGTTAGTGAAAACAATACTCAAGAAATTATCCCTGATAATGTTATAAGAATACAAACACAAGATGGCAGTGGGGAGTTTATTGAGATAGTATTTCCTAGTCAATTAGAACTCAATGATAAACCTTTGGAAGATGTGAGTTATACATTTGTTCCGGCTTTAAGAGGGATAAAGCAATTTTTTAAAGATACTGAGTATTTAAAACCCAGAACATTGACTAAAGATGAAGTGTTGCAGATAGTAGATAAACTGCCAAAAAATGTTCGAGATAAACGCAGGAGAATAGTTGAAAATAAAGAGGAATTAGACAAATTATGGAAAAAGTTAACTAAAAATTCTGAAGAGTTTGAAAATAAAGTAGATAAAAAATACGGACAGCCGATTTATATGAGAAAACTAGATGATCAAACTATTATACAATATAAGAAAACTTCTAAAAGCGGGGGTGAGACCATAGAGATAAATTCCAATAAGCCAAGAGGAAATCTTAAAACAATACATATAGAAAATGGGATAAAAAATGAAATATAGGTATATAAAATGGGATGAAAACGAAAAGTGTGCTATTTTTTTTCCTGATATAGATTTTGATATATGGAAAAAAACCCAGCTTTTAGAGAATGATTATGCTAATCCAACTTTAATTATATCATCTCATTTAAAAGATAAGGTCGGTATTTTAGAACTATTTGAATATTATATTTTGCTTATTTGTGGAAAAAGCATGGGTGTCTCAAGGTGGGAATGTAATAATTTAATTTTATTAGATACTTACGGCATCGATAATATTAGCAGTCCATTTTATTTAAATACACCCAAACCTACCTATATAAGTGAATATATTAATGTCTTGGGGCAACTTTTTCTAGCAGGTTATATAGATTTTGGATCTTATTGTGATGAAGATAGAAATAAAATAGATTATCCCTCAAACTTATCTTATTATAAAGAAGATAAATATCAAGCTTGGATATATTTTAGAGATAATTTCTTTTATCAAGACAAATTTATTAGAGATTTGGACGATCCTGAAACATTAGACGAGGGTGGATATAGTCTTATTTTAAATGATGTTTCTTGGGATACACCACAATATTGGTCACAATACAATATCTGGATAGCAACAACCCCAAAAGGCACAAAATACTTCCAAGAAATCTTAGCTCCTAAATTTTACAACAAATACAAAGATTTAGAAGTAGAGATTGATGATAAGGGCAATGTGCTTAGATGGATAGGAGAGATTAATAGAGACAAAAAATATTAGCAAATAAAAAATGATATAATAATGCTTTATATAAGGAATCTTTTATGTTTATAAGTTCTAAAACAGAGTTAATTCAAACTATTAAAAATTTAACAATCAACAATAAAGAAGTTAAACAGATTGATTTTATTTATCCTAATTTTTCTATTTTACACGCTATATTAAAAAATATTGATTTTCATCAAAGAAAAATGCTATCTAAAAATCAAATATTGACTATGGAAATACTAGAAATTTTAAAACAAACTTGTGATAATCACAATAGTATAGAAATAAATATCCATACCCTTAATGAGCTTGATGCTGGACAAAATGTAAATTTAAAAGATTTATCAAGCAGTGAAATTTGCACTAAAGTTTATTTAGAAGACTTAGAAGAAGAAATTCAAGACAAGAAACAAGGTAAAGATTTTAATCTTTTTTATCATACAGATAAAAATAATCTTTGTATCGAATTTATCAATACTTTAAAAGAACTAGCCAAAGATTCTGAAGATATAACAACCTTAGACGAGTTAATCGAAAACATTGATCCTGATGATATAAGCAGTGAGAAATTTGATGATTTTAAGAAAAAAGTTTTAGAAAAGATTGGAAATGTCATAGAATCGGATTTTTTCAAAAATAGCATAAGTCCCACTTTAAAAAATACTTATGAAAAATTTATCAATGAGTTGTTAGAACACATTAAAAAACTTGCCGAAGAAAAAGAATATGAAAAAATTAAAATCATACTAAGTGCTATAGCGGGTGTTGCAATAGCCACAGTGGTAGCTGTTCTTACAGGTGGGGCAGGATTAGCTATTTTGGCTGCTGGTTTATTTTCTTTAATGGGTTCTGCAAGCGAGTATTATGAATTTGCTCAAAGAGATTATGGCACACTTTTAACGCCTTTAGCCGCATTTTTAGCCACTAGATGTGCTATGTTTATTCATTATATTAATTCTCGCTTGTTATCTTGTGTTTTAATTATTAATAAAAAAGAAATTATTGATTTAAGTGGTTTTGGATTATATCTTGGAAGTGATGAAAGCAATATCGCTTCGAATTTGGCTTATAAAATCACTTTAAGCGAAGAAATAAAAAGCATTGAAAATATTTTTAGTGAAATCTTTTTAAACCCAGAACAAAAAGACAAGGGATATAAAAATACACCCAATGATTCAAAATCGAGCAATTTACCCGCTTTCATTTCAACGCAAAAATTATCTAATTTGTATTTAAAAAACAATGCTATTTTAAATAATTTGCAAGAAGATATTAAACAATTTATTTATTTTTCCTATATAGAAAGTCCAAATTTTAACTCAAGTAAACTAGCTGAATTTTTCGCACAAAAAAATCAAAATGCACAAATAGATTTAAATACAACTAAAATGAGTAAAAATTATTTGATTATTTCAAATATCCCCAATAAATACAATGCAGGACTTAGTGAAAGTTTAACTCAAGAAATCGCCAACTATAATATACAAGATAAATACAGAAGAATTAAAAAAAATATTGATACTTCAAAAAAAACTTATGACAGCACAAGAGATTATAGCGAATATAGCATAGAAATGCCACAAGATGAAAATGAACCTTATATTTTACAATTAAGCCCTTTTGTGAAAATATCCAAAGAAGCTTATGAGAATAGTAAAAAAGCTTATGAAGATATGCAAAAGGTTTATAAATATTTAACAAATTTTGTTGCTACACCGCAGAAGCTACCAGAATTCGCAAAAACAGCTAAAGAAAAATTAGCAATATCAGAAAATGAGCCAATGATAGAAATAGTAAAAAAGACGGAAAATTTACGACATTGCGAACGAATAAACATTTTAGCTTATATTGACTACAATAAAAAAATAAATGATAAAAAATGGCTTCCTTATTTTTATATCAAAAAATTCTTTAAACAAAACGAAGCCAAAGAATCCATCATAGAAAAAGAAAAAAAGATAGCTCATCAATATTTAACTTTTTTGAAAAAAGAGTTTTTTGAAAAATCGGATAAATCTTCATTTGGGAACTATTCTTTAATGGAATGTTTATTCATTTCATTTGTCTTGTATCAAGCTAAGCTTATTTTTCCAAATATCAATTTGGATTTGAAAAAATATGGAGGCAGTAATTTTGTATATATAAAATACTTAGATAAAACTTATGTTTTATGGACAGATGAATGTCCAATATATGTAAATAATGAGCCAACAAATATTACAGCATATGAAGTTGTATCGCAATTATTAAAAATACTTGACAAAAAAGATTATTCTTTTGTGGAAAATGATAGTTCGATAACTATAGATGATTTTTTTAATGAATTATCAAAAGATTTAGATACAACAAATACATTAGATAAAAAAATAATCAAATTAAAGCAAATGTATTATTTAGATGAACAAAAATGCATTAAAGAATTTATGAATTTAGACGAAGAAACGCAACGAGCTTTTGTTGCATGGATGGATATAGAGAAACAAATATCAGATTTATCAAAGCTTTTGGAACAGATGTATGGAAAAGAATATTTAAATAAGACAAAAGAACAAAAAACAAGTGAAATATTTACTTATGCAATGTTAAAAATTTTATTAAGTGCTAGTCCTTTTATCAGCTTTACAGCTCAAATGTTGTGGGATTTTAATTTTTTAAAAACAATAGAATATGTTATTCAAGCTTGTATTAAAATAAACAAAGAAGGATTTAAAGAATTTTTTAAAGAACAGCTTGGTATTTTTGTACCTCCAAAAAAGAATAGTATATATCATATACACATAAAATCTAATTTAATAATAAAAGCACACTTGCAACAAATAGAAAAAGAATTAACTCATACTAAAATCCAAATGATTTTAGCACAAGAGATAAAATCCAATTTAATAATACAAAAAAATACATCCGGTTTAAATCTATTTATCACAAAGATAAAAGAATACTTTAATGAAAAACAAATTAAGATTTATTGGAGTGATAAATATATGAAACAATTATTTGTATACTCTAATCAAGAAAGCAATATATCTAAAATTGCTCTTATGCATAGCATAGATATACAAACTCAAAAATATACTATTTATACTTATGCTAAGCTAAATAAACTTGACCTTGCTTCTATTGTGACTGGAGAATTTGTGGGTATTTTTTTAAATTATCTCTTTCCAACAAATTTTAAAGCCCTACAAGAACAATATGAAAGCATTGTTTATCAGCTTTACACCTTTAAAGATGATTCTCCTTTAGCAGTTATAAGAGATCATTTTGTAACTTATCCTTTTGCAATCAATTCGAAATTCATTAGCTTTGATTTAAAGAAAATTTTTTATGGCATAGATCTTTGCACAGGAGTTTTTGACACTCATTTTTCCTTTCATTATGAAATAGATCAAAAGCTTGAAGAAAATAAAGAATTTCTTTTAAAAAGACTTTTGTCTTATTTGATTATTGATGAGAAAAGATCCGCTTTAAGGATAACAAAAGATGAAAATGAAACTATACAAGAAAGAGATGATTATACTTTTTTTAATCAAAGTTTAAATAGTATAGAACTCATTAAATCTGAAATTTATATCCTAAAAAATACTGCATTAGAAAAGTATTATAAAGAAGTTAATGATGAAATCAATTTAACAGCCATTCAAGCTTACAATGAAGCTTTACAAATTTTACAAGATTTTGCTAATGGAATTTACAATACAAGTAAAGATAAAACAGGAAGATATATAGAAGATAAAAATAAAACCAGAAGATTGCTAGAAAAACTCAATATCATAGGACAAAACAATCTTAAGGCTATGTATATGGGGATAAATGAAAATAAAGAAAGCTTGAAAGCTATAGACAAAAGAGAAAATAACACTAGCAAGGCAAGCGCAAATGCTGATATCACATCAGAAACAAAAACTCCGCCTAATTTCATAGGCAGATTAGCTACTACTATAATCATAGAAGATGGTTTATATATGGGATAAATTACGAAAGGATAAATAATGAGCGAAACTTATGAGATTTATACACCTAATGGATTAACATTAGATGTGGAAAAAGATACCAATAAAATACTCTTTAAAGAAAATGTTAAGCCCACAGGCAACTATACCGAAGAATATTCCAAAGCGGTTTTTAAATCTTATCATATTATGAAAAACTCCCCCTACAAAGACTATAAACCCCAATACCTAGATCCTAACTTTTATACAGGGCAAAGTTCTACTTTACTTGAATTTAAAGAATGGCAAAGTATTTATTTAAAAGATCCTATCAAAGGAGCTATAGCTCCTTGGACTAAAGCAGAAAAAGCTTATTATAAATCTTTAAAAACTAAAAGAGAAAGATATAAATATTTAGCAATAAGAAGTGGATTAAGATCTGTGGTTATAGATATACCCTATGATGCTTATGCTAATGTAGATGAAAAAGGATATTTAATCAATGAAGAATACGCCTATATTTATGATGAAGTTAACAATAATAAAGAAACCTTAAAATCTTCTCTTTTTAGACAAGAATGGGGTATAGCAGCAGGAATACTAGGAAAACCTGAATATTTTGTGCGTTCTAAAAATCATGGCTTTAATGCCAGAATGATACAATGTTTTATTTTATATATTCAACTCACAGGTGGAGGATATGAAGAATTAGGTATAAAAAGGGGAATTTATAATTATGCCGATAATCTTTTAGAAATAGGTATAGGTATGGCAGGGATACATAAAAATCCTTTAAGGGCTAAATTAGTAAAAGATTTAGCTAAAACTATACAGCCTGATGAATTTGGTATGCTTCCTTTTATAGATGAGATTATGGGAGTAGATTGGGTGATTGATTTAAATAAATATGATTTTGCCTATGATGAAGAAGGCAGGATCATTTGGGCTTTATATAATGATATTGAAAAAGGCAAATTAAAAGATCCAAGAGATATAGATTCTACTCCAGAAAGTAGAAATAAATTTGATGATGCTATGGATGGATACGAAAATGGAATGGTAACAAGATTTGATGTAGATACTTCAAATGATTGGAGTGAACAACAAGCTGCTTTAGATAGAGATACTCTAGTATTAAGCGCCAAACTAGCAGCCTTAACTCCTCCTCAAGGCTATCCTAATGCCCCTTATTATTTTACCCCTGAAAGATTGGAATGGATTTATAAAAGAGGATATTTAGACAAACTCCTTGATCCAAGAATTCCTGCTATTTATAGATATAATTTTCCGCAAGAACTTCGAGCTAAAATACTAGCTTATGCTAAAGAGCATAATATAAAAGAGTAATTTAATCAAAATAAAAAAATATTTAAAGTAAAATAAAAACAAAAGGAAAAACAATGCAAAAAATACTTCAAATCGATTTAGAAAAAAGAAAAGCTTTAGAGAATTTCAAAAATCTAGCTTTATTAGGATTAGGTGGAACAATGCTTTTAAATTTAAAAGAACAAGCTTTGGATTTTAGTCAAGAATTAACTTATATAAATACTTATGATAAGTATTTAAATTTAAAGCTTGATTCTTTTTATATCCCTTCTACACTTTTATCTTTGCTTCAATTAACTCAAAAAAGCAAAGAAGCTTTTTATATCAATGTTTTAATCAATAGCGATACACATTATAAAAATCCTTTATTACAATATGCTATTACCCAAAAACAAGAACAAGAAAATATCGTTTATGCTTTAAAAAATAATGAAAATATTAATGCTTCTTTTGCAAATCTTAATGCTTTAAAATTAGCCTTAGAAGAAAAGAATTTTTATCTTAATTTTATAGACTTAAACAGCAAAGAAAGTCTTCTAAGTTTTTATAATCAAATAATAAGCAATAATCATTTTAGAAATTATTTTTATATAAAAAATAATCAATTTTTTATTAAAAAAGATATAAAAAATAAAATTTTATTTCATAGTATTCACTCTTCTTCTATTATAAGTAATTATCTTAGATTGTTAAATGATTTTAATACTTTAAGCAAGATAGAACTCATAAATATATTAGAAAGTTTAAGTTTATACAATCTTTCAACTTTAATACAAGATATACAAAAAAGATATTTAAAACCAGAATATGACTCAAAAAGTTTTGATAAAGATAATATCTTTTTATCTAATATGATTATGAATGTGAGATTGAAGTAAGTATAAGTAAATGATAGATTTAGTAAGTGTGATTTGTTAATCACAGTAAAGTGTTTTTTGCTTATGTGCTATATTTTATTGTTATAATTTATAAAAAGTGATGAAAAATATACAGGACAAAGTTACTGATGAACCCTAAAGAACTTATTTCTCAAATCAAAGACTATGCTAATATAGCAGATGCTAGTTATGCTATGTTGCAATATGTTTGGGAAAATATAGAGCAAGATGAAAAGAATAATATTTATAAAGCAGATAAACTTACTTTTGGTGATAAATTAAAGCAAGATATTGTTATGAAAAATAGTAAAGGGGAAGATATTGTAAAACCTAAAAATACAAACACAGCTTATGCTTGTGCTATACAAGCTCGTTTTGAACAAAATAAAATAGTTAAAATAGAACCTAAATATTGTATTTCTCTTATAAATACTTGTTTTGATAGTAAAGAAATAACATTGGATAATGATATTAGTAGGGTAGGAT
>NZ_JAEQBS010000016.1:0-11722 GCF_017846535.1 Campylobacter sp. JH32 | reverse complement strand
AGGACCATCTCTTACTAAACAATTGCCTTTATTAAAAAAATATGCTAGCAAAGCTACGATTTTTTGTGCAGATTCTTCTTATCCTATTTTAGCTAAACATGGTATAAAGCCTGATTATGTTTGTATGCTAGAAAGAACTGAAATTACTGCTGAGTTTTTCAATCATGATTTTGGGGAATTTGATAAGGATATTGTGTTTGTTTGCGCAGGGGTTGTTCATCCAAAGGCGATTGAGTATTTAAAGGATAGAAATAGAAAATATCTTATCATACCAAGATATTTATATTTTCCAATCTATATAAAGCTTAAATATTTTGATTTTTTATACAATACACCTAGCGTTGCACATATGTCATATTTTCTTTCGGTTCTACTCAATCATAAAAACATCATTTTTATAGGACAGGATTTAGCTTATGCTGAAAATGGCAATTCTCATCCTGATGATTATCAAAATTCAGCTAATTATGAAAGTCAAATGTATGAACATATTTTAACCGAGGCTTATGGTGGGAAAAAAGAAATTAAAACTCATGAATTTTGGATATTTTTTAAACAAATCCTAGAAGCAATGATTATTAAGTATCACATCACCACCTACAACTGTACCGAAGGTGGAGCAAGGATAGAAGGAACCATAGAAAAACCTTTTTTATGGGCTTGTGAGAATTTGCTTGATAAAGATTTAAATAAACCTTTTGAAAAATTAGAACCTTTAAGTTTAAATAAACAAAATGAGTTTTTACTTAAGGCTTATTATAAAGTTTATCAAAGTATTAAACATTGTAGAGATTTTAGTAAAATACTCAGCAATGATTTTGAAAAAATACAAAATATATATTTAAATTTAAACAAAAAAGAAAATGATTTAAACTTGGCTATTAGAAAAATAGATGAATTTAAAAATAAATTAGAAAATATCAAACAAATGCAAGATTTATATGAAATTTTACAACCTCTGCGTACTCAATTTGAACTTAATCTTGCTAGAATTTATGTCTTAAATCCTAAAACCAAAGAAGATGCTTTTAATAAAAGTATTCTTTGGATAAAAGAACATTTAGAATTTATGGAATTAGTTTATGGACATATTAAAGCACAAGAAAATGCTTTGATTAAAAATATACTTCCTTTAGAAGAAAAACTTAAAGAAAGAAAATTAGATAAATGGATGGAAAGGGTGAGAAGGTGAGAAATATTTTAGTTACAGGTGCTGATGGTTTTATAGGTTCTCATCTTTGTGAAAGTTTGATCAAAAAAGGTTTTAAAGTCAGAGCTTTAAGCCAGTATAATTCTTTTAATTTTTGGGGACATTTAGAAAAAAGTCCTTTTTTAAAAGACATGGAAGTTATAAGTGGGGATTTAAGAGATAGTTTTTTTTGCGAAAAAATCACCAAAAATATAGATGCGATCTTTCATCTTGGCGCTTTAATCGCTATCCCCTACTCCTACACAGCCCCACAAAGCTATGTGGATACCAATGTCAATGGCACTTTAAATATGCTCGAAGCAGCTAAAAAAAACGAGATTTCACATTTTATCCACACCTCAACAAGCGAAGTTTATGGCACAGCCTTTTATGTACCTATCGATGAAAAACACCCTTTACAACCTCAAAGCCCTTATTCTGCAAGCAAAATCGCTGCAGATATGATGGCGCTGAGTTATTATAATTCTTTTAATTTAAATGTCAATATTGCACGCCCTTTTAACACCTATGGACCAAGACAAAGCGCAAGAGCTATCATACCTACCATCATCACACAAATTTTAAGTGGAGCAAAGGAAATCAAACTAGGAGATTTAAGCCCTAAAAGGGATTTAAATTTTGTGCTAGATACTTGCGAGGGTTTTATCTCTCTTTTAAATTTAAAACATTTTGGAGAAGTTTATAATATAGGCTCAGGAGTGGAATACTCCATGCAAGAAGTACTTGATCTCATACAAAAAATTTTAGATTCTAAAGTAAAAATCATCCAAGATGAACAAAGATTGCGTCCTAAAAATAGCGAAGTTTTTAGACTTTGTTGCGATGCAAACAAGCTTAAAAAAGCTACAAATTGGCAAAGCAAAATAAGTCTAGAAGAAGGCTTGAGACAAAGCATAGAGTATTTTAAAGAAAATTTAGAAAATTATAAAAGTGAGCTTTATAATGTTTGAAAAAGAAATTTCTTTTATAAAAAGTCTTTTTAATAAAGAAAATATCGCCCTACATGAGCCTTGTTTTATAGGCAATGAGAAAAAATATCTTTTAGAGTGCATTGATAGCGGTTTTGTTTCAAGCGTGGGAGAATTTGTAACGCGTTTTGAAGAAGCTTTAAAAGAAAAAACCAAAGCACGCTTTGTTATCGCTACAAATACAGGCACAGCAGCCCTTCATATCGCTTTACTAGCTAATGGTATCGATGAAAACTGCGAAGTCATCACTCAAAGCATAAGCTTTGTCGCTACGGCCAATGCTATCGCTTATACAGGTGCAAAACCCGTTTTTTTAGATATAGATGAAAACACTCTAAGTTTAAGTCCTAAGGCTTTAGAGCATTTTTTAGAAAATCAAACTTATCAAAAAGATAATCTTAGCTATAACAAAACCACACACAAACCCATCAAAGCTTGTGTTATTATGCACACCTTTGGTTTAAGCGCTCATATAAAAGCCATCAAAGAGCTTTGTGAAAAATACCACATCCTTTTAATTGAAGATGCTGCAGAAGCCTTAGGAAGCACCTATGAAAACAAGGCCTTAGGCACTTTTGGAAAGTGTGGAATTTTAAGCTTTAATGGCAATAAAATCATCACAGGTGGATGCGGTGGGGCGATATTAAGTGATGATGAAAATTTAGCCAAACTTGCAAGACACCTTAGCACCACAGCTAAAATCCCCCATCCTTACGAATACGATCATGATAGGATAGCTTATAATTACCGTCTTTGCAATATAAACGCAGCAATCTTGTTTGCAGGACTTGAAAATTTAGAACTTTTTTTAGAAAACAAAAGAGAACTTGCTAAAATTTACAAGGATTTTTTTAAAAATCACGATAAATGTCAATTTATCGATGAAAAAAGCAATGAAAAAAGCAATTTTTGGCTCAATACCTTGCTTTTTAAAAATGAAAATTTAAGAAATATTTTTTTAGAAGAATGCTTGAAAAATAATATTTTCGTCCGTCCTGTATGGAAAAGCTTACCGAGTTTAAAAGCTTTTCAAAACTGTCAAAGCAATGAGCTTATAAACACTAAAAAATTAGAAAAACGCTTGATTAATTTACCTAGTAGCGTTAGAATAGCAAATAAAAAGGAATGATGCGTTGCAAAATTTAATTCAAAGCATTAAAAAAATTTAATAAGAAAAAATATGAGAATAGCGGGGGGGGGGATTTGATTTTTTTACTTCTTCTTTTAGGAGAAGTGCGTGAAAAATGTCATCATCATAGGAGCGGGTGGCTTTGCTAGAGAGCTTTATTCTTATTTAAAAGATGCAAATTACGAAATTATAGGCTATATTGATATACAAGAAAATAATTTTTTTGACTTAAAATATCTAGGCAATGAAGATAATTTCGATAAAAAGTTCATTCAAAAAGCATCTTTTGCTTTAGGTGTAGGACAAATCAATTTAAGAAAAAAAATCCTTGTAAAACTTTCAAAAAAATCATGTAATTTTATCACTTTTATACATCCTCAATCTTTTGTTTCAAAAGAAGCTAAAATAGGACAAGGGGTTATAGTGTGTCCTTTTGTAACCATTAATGCTAATTCAAATATAGGAGATTTTGTGCTTTGTAATATTTATTCAAGCATAGCTCATGATTGTAAGGTAGGAGAAGGAAGTATTTTAAGCCCTTATGCTACACTTAATGGAAATTCAAGCATAGGAAAAAATTGTTTTTTAGCTACTAGAGTTAGCCTGTTGCCTTGCGTAAACTTAGAAGATAACTGCATAGTAAGCAGGTAGTATTATTAGCAAAAACTACACATCCAATCAACTTATTTTTCATAAAAATATAATTAAAACAAGGAAAAAACAATGAAAGAAATTAATATCATAGACTTTGGTTTAATGGGTAAGCAAATAAGTGCTTTATTTTATTTATTAGGCTATGAAATAGGTGTTTATAATAAAAGCAAGCTCAATATATACGAATTTGAAAAACAAAGAAAACTTCTACAAAGAAAAATAGATTTTTCTAATTTTAACGCCGGAAAAATAAACATTTACCAACATATAGAAGATCTTAAAAATAGCTTGACTATAGAAAGCTTAAATGAAGATTTAAATTTAAAAAAAGAAATCATGCAAATTCTTAGAGATAATAATATAGTTTTTCGAATTCAAGTTCTTTGAGTATGGATGATTTAAACTGCGATTTTATACATTTTTTCAATACTATTTATATCAAATTAATAGAACTTTGTGGTTCTAATTTAGAACGATTTACCCCATTGAAAGATCTTAAAAAATTAGGATTTCATATCATTTGCAGTAAAGGCAATCGAGGAGCTTTAGCAAATTTGCTTTTGTTCAATGAAATTTCATCATTTTTTAAAATTATAGAAAAATACGATTATAATTTCAAAGAATGTCAAACAGTTTATGATTTGCTTTATGAAAAAAGAAATTTGTTAAATATTATCGACACTATAGGCATAGAACTTTGTAATAAAATTTGTAAGAATTTAAAAGAAGATGATGAAAATTTTTACCATCCAAAAATCTTTAAAAAGGCCTTATAAAAAGGAATTTTAGGTAGAAAAATAAAACAAACATAAGTGATATTTTATAAAATAAGCAAATATTAATTTAATATTTTATACAATCTAATATTTTTATTAATATTGAAGGGGTGGGGAATGATTTATTGTGATCACTGCGTGATGCCAAATACTAGACCTGGTATTAATTTTACAAAAGATAAAGAAGGTAAAAATATCTGTTCAGCTTGCATCAATCATAAAAATAAAGAAAATATTGATTATAAAGCAAGATTTAAAGAGCTTGAAGCCTTATGCGATAAATACCGCAGAATGAATGGAAAATTTGAATATGATTGCGCTATTGCCGTAAGTGGAGGTAAAGATTCGCATTTTCAAGTGCATATCATGAAAGAAAAACTTGGAATGAATCCTATTCTTTTTAGCGTTGAAGATAATTTCACCATGACTGAAGCAGGTAAGAAAAATCTTAAAAATTTAAGTGAAACTTTTGGTTGTCATATTATTAGCTTAAAGCCTGATATCAAAACTCAAAAAAAAGTTATGCTAAAAACCTTTGAAAAATATGGAAAACCCACTTGGTTTATTGATAGACTAATTTACAGCTATCCTTTTGCTATGGCTTTAAAATTTAATACACCTTTATTGGTTTATGGAGAAAATGTTAGTTATGAATATGGAGGTAGTGATACCGAAGAAACTCCTAGCGCTAAAGAAATATTTTTAAATGGTGTAGCTAGTGATTTAAATATAAATGAATTTATAGATGATGAAATCAAAGAAGAAAATCTACAACTCTTTTTTAATCCCAATGCAAATGATATCAACAAACTTAATCCTATTTATCTAAGTTATTTTGTAAAATGGAATTCTTATAGCAATTATATTTTTGCTAAAAGTCGTGGTTTTACTGATCTAGAAGGCGAATGGGATAGAACAATGTGTGCAGAAAATTTTGATCAAGTTGATAGTATAGGCTATATCCTACACGCTTGGATGAAATACCCTAAATTTGGTCATGCTTGTGCGAGTGATTACGCAGCTCGTTTCGTGCGTTATGGACTTTTAAGCAGAAAAGAAGCTATTGAACTTGTGCAAAAAAGAGATCATAAGCTTGACAATAGATGCGTTGAAGATTTTTGTAATTTCATAGGTATTAGCAAAACTACATTTTGGAAAATAGTAGAAAAACATTACAATATGGATTTATTTTATAAAAATGATTTTGGAGAATTTAAATTAAAAAATCCTTTAAAATAATTTGGAACAACTCTTGCTTTTAAACACTATAAAGCACACTAAATTTAGGCAACAAACATGAAAAAAACCCTCATCATTGCAGAAGCAGGAGTCAATCACAATGGTGATTTAAATTTAGCTAAAAAGTTAATAGAAATCGCAGCAGATTCAGGGGCTGATTTTGTTAAATTTCAAAGTTTTAAAGCCAAAAACTGTATCAGCACAAAGGCTAAAAAAGCACCCTATCAGCTTAAAACCACGGCTAGTGATGAGAGTCAGCTTCAAATGGTACAAAAACTCGAACTCGATCTTAAAGCTCATAAAGAGCTTATCTTACACGCAAAAAAATGCAATATTGCCTTTCTTTCTACTCCTTTTGATCTTGAAAGTGTAGATCTTTTAAATGAGTTAGGCTTAAAAATCTTTAAAATTCCAAGCGGAGAAATCACCAATCTACCCTATCTTAAAAAAATTGCAAAGCTTAATAAAAAAATCATACTTTCAACAGGCATGGCAAATTTAGGCGAGATAGAAGAAGCTTTAAATGTGCTTTGCAAAAATGGCGCTAAACGCCAAAATATCACTCTTTTACACTGCACTACAGAATACCCTGCCCCTTTTGATGAAGTCAATCTTAAAGCCATGCAAAGCTTAAAAGACGCTTTTAAGCTTGATGTGGGTTATTCTGATCACACAAGAGGCATACACATTTCCCTAGCTGCAGTTGCCTTAGGAGCTTGCGTGATAGAAAAGCATTTCACTCTAGACAAAAATATGTCAGGGCCTGATCATAAAGCAAGTTTAGAACCTCAAGAACTAAAAATGCTTTGCACCCAAATAAGACAAATACAAAAGGCAATGGGTGATGGCATAAAAAAAGCAAGTAAAAGCGAACAAAAAAATATCAACATAGTAAGAAAAAGTTTAGTCGCTAAAAAAGATATCCAAAAAGGAGAAATTTTTAGCGAAGGAAATCTTACTACCAAACGCCCCGCAAATGGTATAAGTGCTATGAGATATGAAGAGTTTTTGGGTAAGATTGCTACTAAAAACTACAAAGAAGATGAGCTTATCCGTGAGTAAAAGAAAAATTTGTATAGTCAGTGCAACAAGGGCTGAATGGTATCTTTTAAGAAATTTATGTCATGAAATTCAAAACGATAAAGATCTAAGCCTTCAAATCATCGCTACAGGAGCGCATTTAAGCCCTGAGTTTGGACTCACTTATAAAGAAATAGAAAAAGAATTTAAAATCACTAAGAAAATTCCTATCCTACTTGCAAATGATGATAAAATAAGCCTTTGCAAAAGCATGAGTTTAGCTTTTAGTGCTTTTAGCGATGCTTTTGAAGACTTAAAACCTGATATGGTGGTGATTTTAGGCGATCGTTATGAAATGCTTAGCGTAGCAAGTGTATGTCTTTTGATGCACATACCTTTAGTGCATTTATGTGGCGGGGAGCTTACTTTAGGAGCTATTGATGATAGTATAAGACACAGCATTTCAAAAATGTCACATTTACATTTTGTAAGTCATGAAATTTATAAAAAAAGGCTTTTGCAACTTGGAGAAGAAGAAAAAAGGGTTTTTAATATAGGTTCTTTAGCTTCTACTATCATAAAAAATATGAATTTTTTAAACAAAAAAGATTTAGAAAAAGCCTTAGAAATGAAACTGGATAAAGAGCTTTACTTAATCACCTATCATCCTTTAACTCTAAAGCCAAAAAATACCCAAAAAGAGATTAAAACCCTACTTAAAAAACTTGACACCCTTAAAAACGCAAGTTTGATTTTTACCAAAGCAAATGCCGATGAAAATGGACTTTTAATCAATGAAATTTTACAAGATTATTGCCAAAAAAACCCACACAAAGCTAAACTTTTTGACAACCTTGGCTCACAAAAATACCTAAGTCTTATGAAAATAGCCAAAGCTATGGTGGGCAATACTTCAAGTGGCATTAGCGAAAGTCCTTTTTTTAAAACTCCTTGCATTAACATAGGCGATAGACAAAAAGGGCGTTTAAAAACTCAAAATATCATTGATTGTGAAATCAATGATCTTGATCAAGCTTTTGAAAAATTAGAAAGCAAAGAATTTAAACAAAAATTAAAAAATTTTAAAAACCCTTATGATAATGATAAAAATCCCAATAAAATCATCAAAACTTGCCTAAAAAATGTAAATTTAGATACAATTTTACATAAAAATTTCATCGATTTATAAGGCTTAGCGTGGATATAAACAAACTTAAACTCATCCCTCATTCTAGCATAGAAGAAGCTTTAAAAATAGTCGGGCAAGAACGCGTTAGACTAGGCATTATAGTTGATAAAAAGGATAAATTTTTAGGAGTCATTAGTGATTCAAACATCAGAAAAGCTTTAATTGGTGGCAAAACTTTAAAAGACAGTATCAAGGATATTTACACTAAAAATCCCATCACCATAAAAGAAAACACAAGCAAAGAAGAACTTTTAAAACTTTCTGCCAAAACCGATATTTATGACTTTCCTGTTTTAGATGAAAAAGGGCAAATCCTTTCTATAAAATCTGTCTCATCGCTTTTAAAAACCAATCCAAACTCCATTATCATAATGGCTGGAGGCTTAGGATCTCGCTTAAAAGAGCTGACTAAAGATACTCCAAAACCCATGCTAAAAGTAGGCAAAAAGCCCATTTTAGAAAGCATAATCCAAAGATTTAAAAATCAAAATTTTGAAAATTTTATCTTTTGTGTGAATTATAAAAAACAAATCATAGAAGATTATTTTCAAAAAGGGCAAAAATTTGGGGTTAAAATTTCTTATGTTAAAGAGCGTAAAAAACTAGGCACCGCAGGGGCTTTAAGCCTTATAAAACAAGAATTTAAAGAAAGTTTTATCGTTATGAATGCAGACATTTTAACCGAGCTTGATTTTAATGCTCTTTTAAAAGCGCATAAAAAATCAAAAGCTTTAATGAGTGTTTGTGTGCGTGAGTTTGAACAACAAATTCCTTATGGGGTGATCACTCAAAAACAAGGTTTTATAGAAAATATAGAAGAAAAACCCACTCAAAAATTCCTAGTAAGTGCGGGGATTTATGTGCTTGAAAATGAAATTTTAAATTTAATTGCTAAAAATGAATACCTAGACATGCCCGAACTCATCAAACTTGCCCTACAAAAAGGCAAGGTAAATACCTATATCATCAATGATTATTGGATCGACATTGGAAGGCCGGATGAGTTTTTAAAAGCCAATGAGGATTTTAAATGAAAGTCTTAATCATAGGCTTTGGAAGCATAGGAAAAAAGCATTTTTTAGCCTTAAAAAATTTAAATTATGAAGCAAGTTTGCTTTCTTTAAGCGCTAATGAAAAAGAACTTGAAAGAATTCAAATTTATCGTTCTTTAAAAGAATGTGATTTAAATGAATTTGATCTTTTTATCATTGCAAACATCACTACAGAGCATTTTAACACCTTAAAAACTTTAAATGAACTTGTAAAAGATAAAATCATACTCGTAGAAAAACCTTTATTTGAAAAGCTGCAAAATTTCACAAGCTCAAAAAATCACATTTATGTAGCGTATTTACTGCGTTTTCATCCTGTGATTGTGGCTTTAAAAAAGCTTTTAAAAGATGAAAAAATTTATTTTGCTAGTTTGGTTTGTAATTCTTATTTGCCTCATTGGAGGGCTTTAGACTACAGACAAAATTACAGTGCTAAAAAAGAGCTAGGTGGTGGGGTTTTACTCGATCTTTCTCATGAAATCGATCTGGCCTTTTTTCTTTTTGGAGACTTAAAGCTTATATACTCTCAAAATGCTAAAATTTCAGAGCTTGACATAACAAGCGATGATTTTGCCTTTTTGGCTTTAAAAAATTCACAAAAAGCTAAAATTCATATAGAACTAGACTATTTTTCTAAATTCAACAAAAGAGAAATTACCATCCATACTTTAGAAAAAAGTTTTAAAGCCGATTTGATAAACAATAAAATCGAAATTTATCACAAAGATCAAAGTCAAAAAGTCTTAAATTTTGAAAATGATACGATAAAAACCCTTCAAAATTTACATCATGCAGTCTTTGAAAAAGACAAAGAACTTTGCGATCTTAAGCAAGCTTTAAAAGTACTTGAAATTTGTGATGAAGTAAGGAAAAAAAATGGCTGAAATTTTATGCACCATTTGTGCTAGAGGTGGAAGTAAAGGCGTTAAAAACAAAAATATTAGAAAGATTAACGAACTTGAAATGATAGCTTATAGCATCATACAAGCTCAAAATTCAAAGCTTTTTAAACACATAGTCATAAGTACTGATAGTGATGAAATCGCAAGTGTAGCCCAAAAATATGGTGCTGAAGTTTTTTTCAAAAGAGAAGCCCATCTTGCCAATGATCAGGCTGCAAAACTTCCTGTCATGCGTGATGCCTTGCTAAGAAGTGAAGAGCACTTTAAAACGCGTTTTGAAACTCTCATAGACTTAGATGCTTCAGCCCCGCTTCGCTCAAGCCTTGATATAAAAAAAGCTTATGAAAGTTTTGTTAAAAATGATAATTCCAATCTCATCACCGCAGTTCCTGCTAGACGCAATCCTTATTTTAACCTCGTAGAAATACAAAATAACAAGGTAGTAAAATCCAAAGAAGGAAATTTTACCACTCGCCAAAGTGCCCCAAAATGCTACGATATGAACGCTAGTATTTATATCTTTAAAAGGGATTATCTTTTAGAAAATGATAGTGTTTTTGGCAAAAACACAGGGCTTTTTGTAATGGATGAAAGCACGGCTTTTGATATTGATAGCGAGCTTGATTTTAAAATCGTAGAGTTTTTAATCTCTTTAAAAAATTTATCGCCAAAGGATTTTTAATGCTTGAAAATAAAATCATCTTTGTAGCAGGAGCTTGTGGGCGTATAGGTAAAGCGCTTTGTCAAAAAATACTTCTTAGCAAAGGTATCCCTATACTCGCAGATATCAACAAAGAACGCTTAAATAAATTGCAAGAAAATTTAGAAACAAATTTTAAAACAAAACTTTTAAGCTTAGAACTTGATATCACTAAACAAGAAAGCTTACAAACCGCCCTTCAAAAAAGTCAAGAAAGATACGGCAAAATCGATGCTTTTGTTAACTCAAGCTATCCTTTTGGCAAAGATTGGGGTAAAACGCCTTATTATGAACTCAAATACGAACAAATTTGTGAAAGTTTAAATTTACATTTAGCAGGCTTTATGCTAGCCGCTCAAGAATTTGTGAAATTTTTTAAACAACAAGGCTATGGCAATATCATCAATCTTAGCTCCATCATGGGAGTTTATGCGCCAAAATTTGAAAACTATGAAGGCACTTCCATGCAAAGCTCTTTAGAATATAGCGTGATAAAAGCAGGGATTAACCACATGGGTACTTGGCTAGCTAAAGAGCTTTTTAATCAAAACATACGCGTTAATACCCTAGCAAGCGGGGGAATTTTAGACAATCAAAACGAACTTTTTTTAAAAGCTTATAGAAAATGTTGTGCGAGTAAAGGCATGTTAGATGCAGATGATATATGTGGAACTTTGGTGTTTTTACTTAGCGATGAGAGTAGATTTATCACAGGGCAAACCTTAGTGGTAGATGATGGATGGGGCTTATGATGACCTTCACCCCTACTCAAAAAGAACTCTTTAACAAAAACATTGAGGCTTTAAGTAATATTCTTTTAAAAGAAAGTTTAAAAGAAATTAAATCAAGTAAATTTGAACTTATCTTAGGTAAAGATAATCTA
>NZ_JAEQBS010000015.1:0-15085 GCF_017846535.1 Campylobacter sp. JH32 | reverse complement strand
TAAGAGAACAAGAGATTAAAACCTTAGCTAAGACTTTAAAACCTGATGAATTTGGTATGCTTCCTTTTATAGATGAAATTATGGGAGTAGATTGGGTGATTGATTATAATAAATATAGAATTGCTCGCGATGAATTTGGAAGTATGTATAAAGCCTTAAGAAGTGATATAGTTGAGGGCAAGATAAAAGATCCAAGGGATATAGATTCTACTTATGAAAGCAGAAGAGAATTTGATCATCATAGGGGAGGGTATTATAATGGCATGGTAAATGCTTATGGTTATGATATTCCAAATGATCGGAGTGAAGAAAGTGCACAATTAAGAATAGATTCTATGATATTAACTGCCAAATTAGCAGCCCTCACTCCTCCTCAAGGCTATCCTAATGCACCTTATTATTTTACCCCTGAAAATCTAGAATGGTATTATAAAAGACATAAGCTTGATAGACTCCTTGATCCAAGAATTCCTGCTATTTATAGATATAATTTTCCGCAAGAACTTCGAGCTAAAATACTAGCTTATGCTAAAGAGCATAATATAAAAGAGTAAAAATCACTCAAAATCTTTAATATACTTTTCCAATGCTTTGATGGTAAGATTTTCAAAAAGAATCTTATCTTCTTTGATATTGTTTTGTATGGCAGCTTCAATATATTTAATAAACATATTTTCTTCCATTTCTTCAAATATTGGAGTATATAATTCTTTTGCGATTAGGCTAAGGGCTAAAATATTGATCAATCTTGTGGATTTGATTAAGGGTATATTATTAATAATACTTTCAAAATCTTTGATACTAATAGAAGAATAATCTTTATTTAATTTAGAGCTTTGTTGTTTTGTTTTAATATCTTTTAAATTTTTTACCAAACTTTTTAAAACATTTTCATATTCTAATGAATTTGGATTTTTTTGAATTATTTCTTTTAAAAAGCTATCATCTGCCTTTTCTTCTTCGATAAATTTATAATCATTATTTTCTAAAATCTCTTTTAACTCTTTGTTTTTGTCAAAATTTATACTTGTTTTTCCTCTAGGTTTAATTTCAATTTCATCAAAATGATTGCGTTTTTCAATATCTTCTAAGTATTTTTTATTTTCTTTAATGCTTGCTTCAATGCTTTTTGCATCCACAAATCTAAATTCTAAATTACCGATTTTAAAAATATCGCCTATGCTGATTATTATTTCATAGCCACTTGGCATTCTAGAAAAGGACTTATTATAATAAATGTCAGAATCTTCAAAAGCCGCAATTGTAAAAGATCCTTCTTCATAAGATACTATGGCATGGGTGTTTTTGATTTGTTCTAGTTTATCTTGAATACGAAAAGTGCAATCATCACCGCTTCCTATAGTTCCACCCTTTGTGTTAAATACAAATGTTTTAGAACCACTAATACATTCGTCATAATTCTCAATAGCAATTCCTATTTCTTCTTTTTCTATCATTGTTTATTTACCCCTGTAATATTTTCTACTATTTTAAGATTATTTAAAATATAAACTATATTATTTAATTCACTAGCACCGTTAATAATTTCAAAGTCAAAATATAAGTTTTTATTATTGTTAAATATAATGCTGTATATAGAATTACTTTTATTATCTTTTATAAACTTATACCATGCCCATTCTCCTTTATATGATTTTGTATAATTTAAATTAGGATTAGAGTAGTTATAGGCTGTAAAATTTAAACTTGTTCCATTATTGAATTTTTCTGCTACAATTTGTAGGGTTTGATTAAGAGTATGATCGTATTGGATATTTTTATTATCATAGCCAAGCTTTATAAAGGAAAAATCCGCACTTAAATCAAGGCTTTGAATAGTAAAATTAACTTTTATATTATCATTACCATTTAGTATGAGACTAGAGAGATTGCCTGCATTGGTGATAAAATCTAAAAATTCTTTAGAGAAATTTAATTTTGAAGCAAATTGAGAATTGATAGAATAGTTATTTTTTCTTTTTACTAAAACATTGTTCAAGTATTTTTTATAAAAACTATTTAATGTCCCATTTCTTCCAAAAAATGTTTTAAAACTATCCATACTAAGATCTGCTACACTCTCATCATTAAAAGGATAATATGGTGCAATATCATTAACAAATGGATTATACACTTCATTAATCCAAGCAGTATTAAATAAAGAAATACCATGATTTTCTATAAAATTCCACGAATAATTAGAAAGCTGACTATAATATCTCTCTAAATCATTAGGTAATTTTTTTATGTTCATTTGAAATACAGCAAAAGGATCATTGGCATCTTTATTGCCTCCAAGAGCATATGAAATTTTTTCTTCAGCGCTTTGGTTATTATTAGAACTAAAATCTATAATTTTATTGGACATATTTGTAATACTTGTATTAAGAATATCTAATATTTTTTCATCATCAGTGCCTTTGCCCACTTCTATATTACCAACACTCAAAAGTGTATTTTTGTTTACTAGCTTATGATATTGTGTGAAAGCATTGCTTACCCCAATAAAATTTGATCTAATTTCCCCAGCATTTAATCCTAAATTGTAGGCTTGAGTTAGTAAAACTGCATCATTTAAATTTGTATTAGAACTAACAATTTTTAACAAAGAATATAAAGGGTTTTCTTTTTTTGATAAGATATTAAGCTCATTAAGCATTGCCTCTTTGGTATTATACCTAACAGGTTGCAATGAAGCGAGTAGATTTTGCCAAGCATTTTGGTATTCACTTAAGTATAATTTTAAAATACCCATAGTCAAAGTGTTTTTATTTTCTTTAAAATTGTTATCTAGCATCCAAGATTCAATATTGATTGCGGTGTCAACTTGTTGATTTAAATCATTTAAAAAGTCCATCATACCAACTTTTGTATATATTTTATCTATAGAAGTTATTTGAGAATTATTTGAAAATACACTATTTGCAGCAAAACCTAAATCCTCTTTTATAAGATATTTTTCTTTAGGTTTATCGCTATTTAAAAAATTAAGAAGAATGTAAATTCTTTGAGTTCTACTTATACTCTCAAGTTTTCTTTTTCCTGTATGTATACTGTTTTCATCTTCTGTAAAAGATTTAAGATTAAATTGTTTAAGCTCATCCACCCCTTCTAGAAAGTCATCTTTAGAGATTGAATACTTACTTAAAGTATTCCAATTCTCGTTAATCCAAATTTTTAGTATTTCTTTATTAAAATATTTTTGTTCAAACAAAGATCTATACATATATAATGTTTTGATTAAATTTTCTTTATTTGTATCGGTAAGTAAAGTATATTCCATTTCTTTTAATAAAGTATTTTTTAACACATCTTCATTCAGTTTGTAATAAAGTTGTTTAGCTTCTTTAAATCCTTTGTATGAGAGATTTAGATTTAAATATTGAAATATATTATTATCTTGCCAAAGTTCAGGATAAGTATTTAAAATATTTCTCAATTCAATTAAGAAGTCAGCTTTTTGTTTAATATTTAAATTTTGATAATCTTGATCTTTAAGAAGCAATTGTAAAGATCTTAAGGTGTTTTGGCTTTTTTCGAATTCTTTATTGTTTTTACTTATAAAATAAGAAGATATAGCATATGTTCCAAAGCTTATGATTAAAATTATCATTAAAAAAGATAATTTTTTAGAATAAGATTTCATAGTGCTTAAAGAATAATCTGTAAAAATTAAATCTTCGAGCAGTGATTTAACAAAATAGCTTTGTTTATTATGTATAATATTGGATTTTGATAATACTTTTTTGCAGTTATATTTCTCACATATGGCATCGAGTAAGAAATTTCTAGGAATATTTTCTTGATAGGCACTAACAAAATAAACTCCTCTAAGATAAGAATTATTTTTAAGCTTATTTTCTTCTTGCACTTCCAAAATAAAAGTCTTTGCTAATGCAAATAAATTATCAAGTTGTTTTAAAAATAAGTAGCTTTTATTTTTATTTTCTATATTATAAATATGGGAGTTTTTACTCATCAAGGAACATAATAATGAATCACTTAATTCTTTAAATTCATTATTTAAAAATTCTTCACTTAAGATTTTATCAAAAGATAATCCTAAAATTTTATCTGAAATTTTTTTATCGAAAATATCAAAATACTCTTTCATGCCTTCGATCAAGTCGAGTTTTGAAAAAACTATATAGATGGGCAACTTTAAATTCAAAGTTTTTTCACATTCGTTTACTCTTTTTGTTAGATATCTAATAAGATTTTTGGAATACTCCTTAGGATTATTTAAGAAAAGGACAGTATCAACAACTAAAATAATTCCATTTAGTTTGCTATGAAAAAAATTTTTATTGAGAAAAGTAAGGAATTTTTTCCATATATTTTTTTTAATTAAAAAATCTCTATTTTTATCTATATCATCTTCGGGTATTTCATCGCTACTTGTAGGCTTAAAAAATTCTTCTTGTGAAAAATAGTTTCCTTCTGTATCTAACAAAGCGCCTTTTTTTGATACATAAAGTGCAAAATTTCTAGTAGACTTATGGAATTTTTTATAAGACTCTAAACTATCGCTAAGTGGGTATTCGATGTCAGAATAATTAATAAAAGTGCTTTTTCCAGCCCCTTCATTTCCTATGATGATAATTAAGGGTAAATTTTTTGTTTTTAAATCATTCTTCCATGTTTCTTTGGCATCTTTAAGAGATAAAAAGAAGTTTCTTTTAGATTTGTAAATGAACTCATCAGCTTCTTTTTTTAGGACTTTAAATTTTAATCTTTTTTCACTTTTTAAAGAAGATATAAAATTTATAATAGGCTTTAATAAAAAAAACAAAAAAACAATAAGCCAAATTATCAAAATAATACTAAATCTTAAAAATGAACTACTAAAAATATATATGTCATTAAAAGCTACTAAAGAACCCCAAAACCAAAATAAAATACTCAAAAGAAAAATACAACAAAGCAAAAAAGCAGTTATAAATAATCTTGATTTCACAAAATCAAATATTTTTTTAAACATCATTATTCCTTAGTAAAGTAAAAACAAATTAATATGCAAATATTTTGCAAAAATTTAATAGATTAAGATTAAAATGATACAATTTTGAATGTTAAAAAAAATTAAAGGAGTTTTTTTATGGCTGAACCAGCGTTTATAAAAATTGAAGGTTCCACACAAGGTTTGATTTCAAGCGGTGCATCTACTGAAGCGAGTATTGGCAATAGATATAAATCGGGTCATGAAGATGAAATCATGGCTCAAGAGGTATCTCATATTGTAACCGTACCTGTTGATCAGCAAAGCGGACAACCTTCTGGACAAAGAGTTCATAAGCCTTTTTCTTTTACTTGCTCATTAAATAAATCTGTGCCTTTGCTATATAATGCACTTACCAAAGGAGAAAGACTTCCAACAGTCGAAGTTCATTGGTTTAGAACCGCAACAAGTGGCGGATCTGAACATTTTTTTACTACAAAATTGGAAGATGCAATTATTACAAATATTGAATTAATAATGCCAAATGCGCAAGAGTCAAGTAATCATGATAAAACCGAGCTTTTAAAAGTTTCAATGAGCTATAGAAAAGTAGTTTGGGAACATACTGCTGCTGGAACTAGCGGAAGTGATGATTGGAGAGAGGGCAAAGCTTAATTATAATTTATCTTAAATAATCCTGACTAAAATACATAATTATAGTTGGGATTGTATCGTGAATTATATCCATGGCATAATTATGATACGACCTTATACTTATTTGTACTAATAATTTGCATAATTAAAGCTTGTTTTTATATTATTTTTATCCTTTTATAGGTTTTACATTTGATTTTTATTCTAGCAGTAAAACAATTTTTATTTAATTTTTACTCATAACAAATAAATTGATATTTAAAAATTTAGTATATTTATTCTATATGTGTTAAATTTTTTATCAATACGGATATATTATTATCCACTTTAAGATTATTAGTTTCTAAATTGAAAATTGAATAGCTTAATACTCCTAATATAATCAATACTGGCACAACGATAATAAGTTTTTTAAAATACAATCTTATAAATTTTTGCCAAATATTTTCTTTCAAACCAGTTTTATATGCTTTATTAAAAGCTAACTCTTCTTCTATCTTATAAACCGGTTTTAAAGATGTGGCAATATTATTGCAAAAATGAATTATTTTTTCATCTCTATCCTTAGTCTCATTATATTTTCCTTTATAACCAAGAATTAAACAAGCATAGATAAATTCCAAAAAATCTTTAAACTTAAAAGGGTTATTAATCCAAGATGATGCAATATCATAAAAATTATTTCCGCCTAAAGTTTCATCAAATAACCTTACAGTTAGAGTATTGTGAGCCCAAAAATTAATAAAAAGTTCATTTTTCATTAAGCTTTCATCTATAAAGACACAAAGACAATATTTGAATTTAATAATTTCTTTTTCATCATATTCTTTACATATACTTAATTTAGCGGTTATATCTAAAATTTTATTAATCAATGTTTCTCTAAGTTGATTAATACTACTTGTATCCATAGAGCTTATTTTTGAAAGTCTATAAGAAAGCAAAAGCAACTCCAAAGAATAATCAATAATTTTATTGTTTTTTAAACCATCAAAATCTGAATCAAGAAGTAAGCTTAATGCCTTTTTTTCTTCATTTATTTCTTTCATTGAAATACCGCCCACATTATAATATCAGGGTTTTTTATATTGTTGGTCAAGTACATACTAATGATACTTTCATTTTTAAAATCTTTAAACAGTTGATCTCTTTTATCTAATTTATAATAAACATAACCATTTAAATAAGGAATGCTAGATGGAACATTAGGTACTTGATCTACATTTAAGCCCTCAAGCTGAGTTGCGACTATATTTTTAATTTTACTTTGAGTATGTATCTTGCTTTGAATTTTAAAATTATTAAGTAGATATTCTGTAGTAACATCTGCACGAATTGCGAAATAAATTTCACTTTCTTCTAAAATTCCCGAATTATCAAAAATAAAATCATAAAAACCATTGCCATTAATACTGGTCTTAGCTATAAAATATTTAGGGCTTGTGATTTTAGAAAATAACAATCTTAGATTATTCATCATATTTAAAAAAGTATTATAAAGATTATCGTGTTTATAAGGAATAAAATCTAAAAAAGATTCTTCGTTGCTAAAAGCTGCAAGCTCTCCTTGAAATTCTAAAAATTTTTCGTATAAAAATTCAGGATGTATTTTATCTTTTTTTAATAGATGTGAAAATATTAAATACCATTTTTTTAAAAGATTAAGGGATAAAAAAGTGCTAAAATCCAATGTATTTTTTGTTTGATCGATTCCTTTAAAAACATTAGATAGAACTTTTTTATGTTGATTGATTGAAAAAATAATTTCTTCCAAAAAGGATCTTATGGTAGATATTTTGCTGATATTTAAGCAAGTGGGTATAAAATCACTTTCTAATTCAATTTTTTTATTGATATCAATATTTTTAATTTTTGCAATTGGTAATTCAAGTTCATCAGGAGTTGAATTACCTAAAATGCCAAGTTTTAGTCTTAAACTAGCAAGAAGTAAATCTTTTTTCTCTTGTGTAAAAGTCAGATTTTCAAGTTCGTACTCATCTTCAATTTTGTCCATTACATTAGATTTTGAATCATCATAATTTCTTAAAGCAATACTATTTCTAAGACATATAAACTTTGAATTTGGAAAAGTATTTCTTAAAGATAAATCAGCAATATCAGTAACTCCGATAGGAATTTTTAATACCACAACTGAATCAATTAAAGATTCATAATTGATTTCAATAGGCTCAGGCAACAAATCTTGCTCAGGTGCATTAAAAATGCTTCCATCTTGTGCGATACCTGAAATTTTAGAAAGTGCAATTTTTCCTTGCAATAACATCTCTTGAGAAAATTCCAAGTCTATTATTCCATATAAATTACTATATATATTTATAGTTTTAAGATCTATATTTCTATTAAAAAATCTTTCTTGCTGCTCAAAATGGGTTTGTCCAATATTAAGTCCATCAAACCAAGCAACTTTTAATTTATTTGCCATATATTATTCCTATTTAATTCTTTTGATACCTTCTTTGGATATTTCAAATTTTAAATACTTATTCTTCCCAAACCCATTTGCATCTTCGGTCTTTGCCCATATTTTTGTTGTTTTTTTTGTATTATTTGCAAATAATACAAGAATGCCTACATAAGGAACCTCTTCTTCATCTACTTTAACCGCGATAATATTGTCTTTAGGTGCAATTTGCGTTTTAATAGAATCAAGTTTATCCTTGCCTAGTACCCCCTCTTCTCTAGTAGCCAAATCTATATCACTTGCTTCTTCAAATTTTTTAATATCCTTAAGTTGATATACAATAGCCGTAACAGGAACATCATCATGTCTATTATTAAGATTGGAATTCTCTACATTATTTATCTTAACACTAACAACACTTGAGCAAGCGCAAAAGAATAGTGGCAATAAAAAAAATAAGCTTTTTTTACAAAACATGAAACTAAAGTATCCTTTCTATCTTAGAATATATAATTTATGATTAATTGAGTAAATTTTTTAAAAAATTAACATAATATTTTTTAAAATTTAATTATAATGAGGCAAATTTTTGGAGGAATTAAATGTATTTTTGTGATCAATTGAAAAATAATTTAGATGAACTACAAGAATTTCAGTTACTTGAAGATGAGATGTCAAAATATAAGACTTTAAACCATGAAAATATTTCTTGGGATAAAGTTTATCAATATTCTCAGTTTATATTATTAAATCATTCTTTAGATTTTAAAATTTGCAACTATTTTCTTTTATCGTGTTTTAATTTAAACAATGAAGAATGCTTTGAAAAGCTTTTGCTTCTTTTTCAACATTTAAAAAAACTTATAGATGAAAATAATGCTTATATATTAGCTCAAAAGCGAAAAATTCAAAATTTTATTCAAAATTTTATTCAAGAATACAATAAAACAAAAGTGCTTATATCATCTGAGATTGTTAATCAATTTATTACTTTATTTTCCGAATTTGAAAATTTACTATCTTGCAATTTTGCAAAAATTGAAATTGCTCAAGTTGCACCACAACTTCCAAAATCTCCTGTAACTCAAGTATCTGTAAACATTAGAAGCGATAATATTAACTCTTTAAACGAGAGAGAATATAAAAATTTTTATCAAAAACTTGCATTTGAGCTTTTGGAAGAGGATGAAAATAATCTCAATATCTACGCTTTATTCACCCAAGCAATGTGGGGAAAAATCAGGTGTTTGCCTGAATGTAATAATGAAAAAATTACTAAAATAAGAAAACCTGATGCAGATATAATTCGCATATTACTTTCTGATAAAGAAAATGATATAGAACATATTAAATGTTTTATGCATGAACTTATTTTAAATCCTTTTTGGATAGAGGGTGTACAACTCTTTTGTGATTTTTTAGAAAAAAAGAAAAAAAATAAACAATTAGACATTCTTATAATATTAACAAGTGATTTTATTTCTAAATTTGATACTATTGAACTTCTCCGTTTTCAAAATGGTGATTTTATCTGCAAAGAAGAAGTTTATAAATATTTTGTTAAATCCAAAGAAAATAAAAAAAGTTTTTTTTCAAGTAAAAAAACTGACAAAGAACATACATTACAAGATTTTGAGCAAATGCTGATGAATATTGATAAAGAAAATTTTAATAATTCTATTATGAATAATATTAATTCCTTGCTAGATATGGTAAAAATTTTTGAATCAAAAGGAATGAAAAAGAACTCTAAAATTTTAAATATATACTTAGTAGAGTTAATGGAAAAAACTCTACTAAAAGATTATCTAGCCGAAGAATATGAAAACGCAAAAAATAAAATTAAATGATGCAAGATTAAATTTAGCAAATTTTAATATAATAATTAAGCTAAAATTTTTATTTTTAAGGATTTAAAATGTCAGATGGATCTCATGCTCCAAAGGAACGAATTAATATTACATATAAAGCTAAAACTAATGGACAAAATGAGGATGTGGAGCTGCCGTTAAAATTAATGGTAATGGCAAATTTAAAAGGAAAAAACGAAACCCCCTTAGAAGAAAGAGAAATTTTGCAAATTAACAAGATCAATTTTGATCAAGTTATGAGAAAACTCAATATAACAACGAGTTTTAGCGTAAAAAATACTCTTGGAACAGGAGCTGAAGAGCTTGATGTTAAGCTCAATATTGCTAGTATGAAGGATTTTTCTCCAGATAGCTTAGCTAAACAAATACCTGAGTTAAACAAATTATTGCAGCTAAGAGAAGCTTTAATGGCTTTAAAAGGTCCTATGGGTAATATTCCTGATTTTAGAAAAGCTGTTTTAGAAGCGTTAAAAAATGAAAAAACTAAAGAAAAGTTACTTTTAGAAATTAAACAAGAAGAGCAAGGAAATTAAAATGGCAAATACCAAAGTAATTGATACGCCAATTATTGAACAAATTATGGAGAAAAGCAAATACTCTAAAACTGATGAAAGTTATAGTATTGCCAAAAGAGGTGTTGCTGAATTTATTTCAGAAATTGTAAAAAGCGATAATGCCGAAGAAAAAATCAATAAATTTGCACTTGATGAAATGATAGCCCATATTGACCATTTACTCTCAAAACAAATGGATGAAGTTTTACATAATGAAGAATTTCAAAAACTTGAATCTACTTGGCGTGGACTTAGATTTCTGGTTGAAAGAACTGATTTTAATGAAAATATAAAAATCGACCTATTTGATATAACAAAAGAAGAAGCCTTAGAGGATTTTGAAAATAATCCAGACATCACACAAAGTATTGTTTATAAAAATATTTATTCTTCAGAATATGGACAATTTGGAGGAGAACCCGTAGGAGCAATCATCGGAGATTACCAACTTGGATCAGCAAGTCCTGATATGACTTTTTTAAATAAAATGGCTAGTATTGCAGCTATGAGTCATTCTCCCTTTTTGACATCTTTTGGACCAAAGTTTTTTGGGCTTGATGATTATTCTGAGCTTGCAAGTATTCAAGATTTACAAGGTTTGCTAGAAGGACCTCAATATACAAGATGGAGAACTTTTAGAGAAAATGAAGACTCTAAATATACAGGCTTACTAGTGACAAGATTTTTAGCAAGAAGCCCTTATGACCCTGAAGAAAACCCTATTAAAAGCTTTAACTATAAAGAAAATGTTCATGCTTCACATAATCATTTATTGTGGGCTAATTCTTCGTATACTTTTTGTACAAGATTAACAGAAAGCTTTGCTAAGTATAGATGGTGCGGCAATATTATAGGACCAAAAAGCGGAGGAACTGTTAGGGATCTACCTACTTATCTTTATGAAAATTTTGGAACTATACAATCAAAAATACCTACAGAAGTTTTGATTACAGATAGGAGAGAGTATGAACTTGCTGAAGCAGGTTTTATAACTTTAACATTAAGAAGAGATAGTAATAATGCAGCATTTTTTTCAGCAAATTCTCCATTAAAACCAAAGATATTTCAAAATACCCCAGAAGGTAAAGAAGCTGAAACAAATTACAGATTAGGAACTCAGCTTCCATATATCTTTTTAATTTCAAGATTGGCGCACTATTTAAAGGTTTTACAACGAGAAGAAATAGGGAGCTGGAAAGAAAGAAGCGATATCGAAAATGGTCTTAATGAATGGATTAGACAATATATTTCCGATCAAGAAAATCCACCTTCTGAAGTAAGAAGTCGTCGTCCATTCAGAGCAGCACAAGTGAAAGTTGATGATATACCAGGAGAGCCAGGATGGTATAAAATAGGACTAAGCGTCCGACCTCATTTTAAATATATGGGTGGTAATTTTGAACTTTCTTTAGTAGGAAAATTAGATAAAGAATAATAATGTCCCTGCTAGATAAACTGATCCATAATTTAGACGAGCAAAACATTCATATTCCATTCTATCAAAATGATTTTGAAGATGTAAAAAACAATATAAAGGTTTTGCTCAATGCAAAAATTAATGATTGTTATGCTGTAAAAAACTTAGGAATGCCTAATATGGCTGATATTAATCTTAACTCTAATGAATTATGCGTATCAATGGCTAAGGAAATAAGAAAACTAATTGATAACTATGAAAAAAGAATATGTGTAGTTTCTATCACTTATGATAATAGCTTAAGTCCTTGGCAACTTTCTTTTATTGTAAAATGTTTTTTTCAGGATGATCGTTTTAAAGAATTCAATATAGAAATCATCTTTAAAAACAATAGATATTGCGAGGTTAAATGAAGGATAATATTTTTTATTATCAAAAAGAGCTTGAATATCTATATGAAAAAAGAGAGTATTTTATAAAAAATTATCCAAAGTTAACACCATTTTTAGCATATGATAGCAAAGATCCTGATATAGAAAGAATTATTGAAAATTTAGCTATTTTAAGCTCTAAAATCCATCAAGAGCTTGATGAAAATATACCACACATTGCAGAATCTTTGATTAATATTGTTTCTCCAAATTATACAAATCCTTTACCTTCTTTATGCATGCAAGAATTTAAATTTGAACAAAATAGTAAAGAAAATAATTTAATTATTCCCAAAGGAACTCTTATTAAATCAAAACCAATAGACAAATGTGTTTGTGAATTTAAAACAGTATATGATGTTTATCTTTATTCTATCTCCATCAGCGAAGTTTTTATATCTAGTAAAAATCAAGATTATACTTTCAATTTAACTTTGCAAGTCAATAAGGCAGAAACAAAAATATGTGATTTGGGTTTGGAAAAAATTAATTTATATCTAGGCAATGATACCTATATGTCTAGTACTTTATTATTATACATGCATTCTTATTTAAAAGAATTAAAAATTCAAAGTTTAGATACTGATGAAGAATTTTTTCTTAATACCTATAATATTGAAAAAATAGGATTGAATCCAGATGAAAGTAGTTTATCTTATAATGATTTAGGCTTTGAAGCTTTTTCCTTACTAAGAGAATATTTTTTCATGCCACATAAATTTAATTTTTTAAGAATCAATGGTTTGGATATTTTAAATAATTGTCAAGGAAAGACAGTTAATATTGAATTTAAATTCTCTAAACCATTTCCTGCAAATTGTATTTTTAGAAAAGAATTACTTTCTTTAAGCATGACACCTATTATCAATATCTTTACAAAAAGTGCAGAACCTCTTATAAATAATCACAAAAAAGATAGTTATAGAATTTTTGTGGATAGAAGCCAACCTAAAGCTTACGAAATCATACAGACACTACAGGTTAAAGCACATAATAGTGAAGGCGGCAAAAGGTTATTAAAAAACTATAAAAGTTTTGAACGCTTTGAATTTTTAAAAGACAATCAAAAGGATTTTTATAGCGTAAATACTAAAAAGAATTCCAAAGGAGAGGTATTTAGCGAAATTTCTTTCTTTTCCTCTTATATAATGGATGAAACTATAAGTATTGATCTTTTGTGCTCCAATGGAGATTTACCTTCAAAATTAAAAATAGGTGATATTAATACCTGCGATCTAAAAGGTGTCGATACCAAAAATGTGGAAATTCCAAGCGAAACAAGAAGATGTAGTGTTGATGGTAATTTATTATGGAAGCTTGTTTCTGTGTTATCTTTTTCATATCAAACAATATTGAGCAAAAAAGCTTTTTTTGGTGTGTTGGAAAGCTATAGCTTTTTAGATAATCAATCAAATTGGAAGATTTATAAGCTTTTGCAAGAATCTATAATCGATATTCAAAGTAAAAGCACTTATTTAATAGATGAAAATATCACAAAAAAAGGGACCTTAGCTATTTTTAGTATTAAAGATTCGAATTTTTACACTTTAGGCGAGGTATATTTATTGGGATTGATTATATCTAAATTTTTAGCTTCTTTTGCTAGTATTAACTCCTTTTGTGAGTTAAAAATAAGATGCCTTGACTCAAAAGAAATTTTACATTACCCTGCTTCTTTTGGAAAAAAAGCTTTAATATGAATAATCTTACTTCATATAGTTTTTTTAAATTAATAAAAAAATTAGAAAAAGACTATGGAAGAAAGAATATATTTTTAAGAACAAATAAAAGTTTAAAACATCCAAATAAAGATATAGAAAAAATCATTTTTTCAGAACACGAACAATCAGTTATAGAATTGTTTATAAATTTCATGGGGCTACATGGAGTCTCTTCACAACTTCCTTCATTTATGCTAGATAAACTGTCAAGAAATGAAGATGGCGATCAAGGTTGGACTCTATTCTTTGATTTCTTTAATCATTATTTGCTTTGGATATTTTTTGATGTAATAAGCTTAAAAAATTATCCACGATCTTTTAATGAAAATTTTAAAGATTCTATTTCAAAAATTTTATTTAGCATGTTGGGAATTAAAGAATACGATATTGCAAAAAAATATTTACCATTTGCACCTTTACTACTAAGTTTAAGACGACCTAAAACACACATTGAAAGAGTTTTACAAGTCAATTTTAAACTTAAGGATAAATTATCAATTATTGAAAATTTACCCCATCAAATTTTAATTTCAAATTCGCAAAAAAATAACTTAGGAATAAAGAACAATATTTTAGGAAATAATTTCATATTAGGCGATAAATTTATCTCTTATCAAAACAAAATAGCGATCTATATAAAGGATATTTCATATCAAGAAGCGGTTAAATTTATGCCCAATGGAACCAAACACGATGATTTAAAAAATAGTATAATGTTTTTAACAAATAATGAATTTTGTGTTGATTTATATCTTAAAATCAACTATTCTTCAGAAATGAAGTTTGTGTTAGGAGAAGAAAATACTGCCAAACTTGGTTGGGCAAAAATTTTAGGTAATACGCAAAAAAAATATACAATAGTATATATGAAACTATGTGAATAAGCTAACACAAAAATATGTTTAAAAAAATCACAATCTCTCTTCACCCATAAACCATACCCTAAAATAAACTTTATTTTACCCACTTTATGCTAAAATAAATCACATAAGCTTATAGCTATTAATCATCAACAAACCCAAAAGGATCATCAATGTCCCTTAATTCTTATATGAGTCTTGATATTTTAAATTCTA
>NZ_JAEQBS010000014.1:0-28233 GCF_017846535.1 Campylobacter sp. JH32 | reverse complement strand
AAATATGAAAAATTATATAGAATAGTAGATGATAATAAACATAATCTAAGATCAAGTTTATTTCATAATGAATGGGGTATGGCAGCAGGAATATTAGGTGATTATAAATACCTAGCTAATGATATGTTTCAAAATGGTTTTAATGCAAGATTTATCCAAGCTACTATACTTTATATACAATTAAGTGGAGGAAGTAGTATATTAGATAAACCTAATTTATTAGGTGCTATTTATGGTTATGCAGATATTGCTGTAGGAAGTGGTTTAGTAGGAGTGCATAAAAATCCTTTAAGAGAACAAGAGATTAAAACCTTAGCTAAGACTTTAAAACCTGATGAATTTGGTATGCTTCCTTTTATAGATGAAATTATGGGAGTAGATTGGGTGATTGATTATAATAAATATAGAATTGCTCGTGATGAATCTGGGGATATATACAAAGCCTTAAGAAGTGATATAGTTGAGGGTAAGATAAAAGATCCAAGGGATATAGATTCTACTTATGAAAGCAGAAGAGAATTTGATCATCATAGGGGAGGGTATTATAATGGCATGGTAACTGGCTATGGAACCGATACACCTAATGATTGGAGTGAAGAAGAAGCACAACTTTTTAATGATACTTTAATATTACATGCCAAATTAGCAGCCCTAACCCCACCTCAAGGTTATCCTAATGCACCTTATTATTTTACCCCTGAAAATCTAGAATGGTATTACAAAAGACACAAATTAGATGCTAAACTTGATCCAAGAATTCCTGCTATTTATAGATATAATTTTCCGCAAGAACTTCGAGCTAAAATACTAGCTTATGCTAAAGAACATAATATAAAAGAGTGAACCACAAAAGAAAGGAAAAACAATGCAAAAAATACTTCAAATCAATTTAGAAAAAAGAAAAGCTTTAGAGAATTTCAAAAATCTAGCTTTATTAGGATTAGGTGGAACAATGCTTTTAAATTTAAAAGAACAAGCTTTGGATTTTAGTCAAGAATTAACTTATATAAATACTTATGATAAGTATTTAAATTTAAAGCTTGATTCTTTTTATATCCCTTCTACACTTTTATCTTTGCTTCAATTAACTAAGAAAAGCAAAGAAGCTTTTTATATCAATGTTTTAATCAATAGCGATACACATTATAAAAATCCTTTATTACAATATGCTATTACCCAAAAACAAGAACAAGAAAATATCGTTTTTGCTTTAAAAAATAATGAAAATCTTAATGCTTCTTTTGCAAATCTTAATGCTTTAAAATTAGCTTTAGAAGAAAAGAATTTTTATCTTAATTTTATAGACTTAAACAGCAAAGAAAGTCTTTTAAGTTTTTATAATCAAATAATAAGCAATAATCATTTTAGAAATTATTTTTATATAAAAAATAATCAATTTTTTATTAAAAAAGATATAAAAAATAAAATTGTATTTCATAGTATTCACTCTTCTTCTATTATAAGTAATTATCTTAGATTGTTAAATGATTTTAATACTTTAAGCAAGATAGAACTCATAAATATATTAGAAAGTTTAAGTTTATACAATCTTTCAACTTTAATGCAAACTATGCAAAATATACAATCAAAAAATGAATATAACTCAAAAGACTTTGATAAAGATAGTATCTTTTTATCTAATATGATTATGAATGTGAGATTGAAGTAAAAAGATAGTAGATTTGGTAAATTTAAATCTTGTTAAGTTTATTATTTAGTTCAAATAAAAAATATAAAAAAATATAGAAATTTAATAGAAAGAAGAGAAGTTTAGTTAAAAGTTTGTTTGGTGCAAGCCACAAGGGAGTTTCGCCCCTTAAGAAAAGGGGCAAGGCTAATAAGCCTTGACAGTAATTATACAAATTAGTATAATTATAAGTACGAAACGAAACATAGTTTCACCCCTTTTCTAGGGCGTGATTTTGCCACAGGGTTGCAGCCTTGTGGCAAAACCCTTAATGCAATTATACCAAACAAACTCTTTGACTTCTTAATACATTTTATTTATGATTGAATCTTATCTTTTAACATAAACAAGAAAAATATAAATTAAAAAATAAAATAATTCAACAGAAAGGAGATAAGCTTAGTTAAAAGCTTGTTTGGTTAAGCCAAAGGGAAAATTATAGCTCCCCTTAAAAAAAGGGGAAATCAAGTGTTAATAACACTTGACTATAATTATACAAAGTAGTATAATTATTACTATAATTTTGGTTAGCATTAAACTCACCTCCCTTCTGGGCGGTAAATTAACGCTAAAGGGTGGCACCCCTTTGGCGTTGCACCCTTTTATAATTATACCAAACAAACTCTTTAACTTCTTAATATAATTTATGAAAAGAATTTTTTTATTAATTTTATTTATGGTTGCACCTTTGTTTGGAGCTACACAAATAGATAATAATCACTTAATTTATGCTTAGGGCTATGGTGATATTATCAATGAAATGCTTCAAGCTGTCAAAAGTATCACAACTGAAGCAAATTTCCTATTTAAAGCGGCTTTGGATATAGGCTTTTTTAAAAAAGCAATTGATAATCAAACTAGCCCTGTAATGGAGTTTGGCAAATTGTTACTTTTAGGTGGGGTTACTTGGAATTTATTTTTAAGCTCAAGTAATGATGACAAGCATCGTTTTATGGTTTATGATGAAGTTGCAAGCAAAAGTTATGTAATATCACAACTTCCTGTGGGTATGGGTGTTAGTCTTGCTTTAATGAGTAATTTTGAAAGAGTAGTTTTAAAAAGCATGGAAAAACATTTTTCAACTCCACAATCAACAAATTTTTCTAATGCAGGTTTAGGTTTTTCACTTCAAGTAATGAGTACTTTACCAAGTGTAAAGCTTTCGGCTATTGATGCAACTTTGCAAAAAAATATTGATTTTTACTTTAGAAACTGCGTTTCAGTAGGTATCTTACTTAATCAACAAGGTAGAAATCTTTTTCAAAATTCTGATAATTTAATGCAAGATCTTTTCACAAATATAGGCAATGGCTCTCAGCTTACTCCTTTGTTTAAAAATAACAATAATGTTGAAGAACAAAGTGTTGTGCCTTGTTCTGATGCAGGTCCTCAAATCGTTGAAATGATTCAAAACGATACAGATGAAGCTATGAAGATTCATGCTGCTTTGCTTGGTATGGTAGATGATATGACAAATTATGAGCAAAAGTTCTTAGGCGCTGCACAAATCTATAACGAACAAGCTGTAAGTGCTAGATCTTATTTACAGCAATCCATGATAATGCTTGCTTCTCAAGATGCAATCATTAATACCGCTAAATCAGTAGGATTAAATCCTGCTTCTGTGGCTGCAAATACTGCTTATGCGGATCAGCAATTTTACGCAAGTATGCAAGCACAAGGACACATGGCACAAACTTATTTGCCTTTAGCTAAAGCTTATTTAACAGCTATTATCATAGGTTTGTCTTGGCTTGTTGCTTTGCTTTCTATTGTGTTTGGCTCTTACGCACATATTAAGATGTTTTTTACTCTGTGTATTTGGATAGTGCTTTGGACTCCTATACTTTGTATTATTAACTATCTAAATGATTATAATCTTATGAAAGTTGCACAAGTAATAACAGGTGGAAAAGCAGCTTTAAGCTTAGGAGATAACATGCTTATCTTTAAAGAAGTAGCAAGTAGATCAAATTTCATGAATTATCTTGTAATGAGTACTCCTGTTTTAGCTTATGCAATTGCTAAAGCAAGTGAGCAAGGATTTATAACTTTTGCTTCTGGATTATCTCAAGCTCTAACAGGTGCTTCAAGAGCTGCTGGAAGCTTTGCAAATCAGCAAGCTCTATCTACGCAAACTAGCATTGCTGCTCCTAGAGGAGATGAAGTTTGGGCGATGAATGCAGGGGTAGCATCGCTTCAATATGCAATAAATATAGATGGTGCGGTTACTAAATTTAATACTCAATCAGTTATGGGTGACAATACAAAGAATTCTGAAATCTCTAATGCAAATATGACAGGAACAAATGTTGATGGTATGATGTCAGGCGCCAAACTTAGCGCAGGAACTATGACAACTGTTAATAGCGTATCTCAAGCAAATTCTGATGCTTGGAATAAAAACTTTAATGATCAGTATTCACATATGAGTCAAAGCGGTAGAGCAAGTGCATTAAATGAAGCTAAAGGGTTTATGGAGAAAGGAGATGAAACATTTAAGAAGGCTTTTGGTAATAATTTTGGACAAGAAATAGAAAAGAGAACTGATTTAAGTGAAACAGAAAAAGCTAATATCAAGGCTTATGCAAGAGTTCAAGCAGGTGGAAGTCTATTTGGTACAGAAGCTGTTGGAGGTGTAGAAGGTAGCGTAAGCGATGAGCATGCTAGAAATAGAACGCTTTCAGATAAAGAAAAAGTTGCTTATCAGGAAACAATGGAAAGAGCTTCTCTTAAAACTCTATCTACCACAAAAGGTATGGATTCTTCTTGGAGCAATACGCTTTCAGGTGGCGATTCTACAGCTTATTCAAAAATGGTTGGATATGCTCAAAGCTATACACAAACAGAACAAGGTATTCAATCTGTCAGTACTAATAATATTGACAATACACTTAATGTGGTTGCAAGAGATCTTGCTGCAGGAGATAATAAAGACTTTAGCAGCCTTAATACAGCTCAACAAAATGAATACTTTGCAAAAGCAGGTAATTATGTATCCGATATGATTAAGAATGATCCTGCACAACTTGCACAGTATAATAGTCAATATGGCGCTCAAAGCATTGTTAGTCCAAATAATACTACTATGCCACACGCTGCAGGTATGAATTTTAAAACCATTGATGGATCAGAAAGAAGTGTTTTAACTCAATCTAATTTAAATCAAGATCAAGTAAATCAAAGTAGTAAAAGAACAAGCAACACTACAACAATGCCAGATAGCCAAGAAGTTAAGGGTGTAGCAGTCAAATCTAATTTAAACAATGAAGTTGGAGAAAAAATTAAAAAAGCCAATCATCTAATAGATGGAAAAACAGGAGATCCTGCTATACACTAAGATTAATTGAGATTAATTTCTCAATTAATCTTCATTAGAATATAAATTGTTATAAAAAGGATTAGACAGCGAAAGGGTTGAATATTTTGATATTCCGCTTTGTTTGAAATGTGTATCATAACAGTTATCTCTTTTAGGATAAGTTTTTTTGAACGGTTTATTTGTGGCGTTTATTAAAAGTAATACTAAAAATAAACACACTAAACTAATTATAAAACTTAAAATTATATGTTTAATGCCTATATTATAAATATTTATTAATAAACAGCTTAATAATATCAAAGCAAACATTACTGCTACTCCTAATCCTATTGCTATTTTATTTATTAATTTCATTTTTGGTGATTTCATATTTACTGCTTTATCCATCTTTATTCCTTTCAATTATAACTTATTCATATTTTTAATAAAATTATACCATATTTTAATAAATTTTGCAAGTATTTTTGCTATAAAATGCCTATTTTTTAGTGGTTTGAAACGGATTTCTTTTTTTATTTAACTTGGGAAAAGTCACCAAAATCTTCATCGATTTAATTGTATTTTCACGCTACTTTGTTCGCATTACTTTTAAGCATTAAACAATCAGAAGCCACGCACTTCCGATCATTTATTTTTGTAAAGTTTAAAAGTTTTTTTGTTTGTATTAAGCTAAGACTAAGCGTGGATCTTATAAAATAGTTGTAAGAAAGTTATTTTAAAAGATAGTCGATTAAATCGATTATCTTATTTACTGTCTCCAAAAAGAGAATCGTAAATTCGATTATTTCTCTAATCATAGCTACCCCCTTTCTAAACAATCGGAAGATTAGCCTTATTAGTACTTAAATACAAGCTATATTATAGCAAATTTCATTAAAAAAGCCAAGTTTTTTTGCTATAAAATACCTATTTTTTAGTGGTTTTAACGAGGTTCTTTTTTTTATTTAACTTGGGAAAAGTCACCAAAATCTTCATCGATTTAATTGTATTTTCACGCTACTTTGTTCACATTGCTTTTAAGCATAGCTTCTATACTTAAATGACAGTCTAATTTTTCCCATTCGATGCCTGTATTATCACAGATAAAATGCCATTTTTCTAAATCTTCTGAATTTGCATTTTCAAGTTCTTTATACCATTTTAAAGGAGTTTGGATTATGCGTTCATCCTCTAATAAAACAATAAGATAATCTTTATCGAATTTTACATTCTTTGCCTTAACTAAAGTATTCATTCCATCTCCTTTCAAATTCGAGTCTGTGTTTTTTAACAGTTTCAAGAATAAAAGACAAATCTTTATTTTTAAAATTGCTAAATTGAACTTGTAAATTTTCTAAATTAATTTTCGCAAATTCATTACCTTTCATAATATGAATATGCTTTGGTTCATGTTCGTTTGAATAAAAGAAAAACTTAAAGCCATTGATTTTTAAAAGAGTGGGCATAATTTTCCTTACTTTATTCATATTTTTAATAATTATACTATATTTTCGTGAATTTTGTTAAGTATTTTTGCTGTAAAATACCTATTTTTAGGCTTTTAATAGGATTTTTTTTATTTGACTTGGGAAAATGAATGTAAATTAGTAGCTTTATACACACTCTAACAAAGGCAAGGGGCTTTTCTGCCGCTACGGTTTTGTTAAAAATATTTCAACTTTAAGCTTAAAAAACTTAAAATTTAGATATAATCTCACAAAACGCTTACTATGTCGTTTCATAGTTAGCCTTTGTTGTAATTTTCCGCTAGAGTTGCAGCTCAAAGCGGATTTTTTATTATAGCGAATCTTGTTTTATTATAAATTTTTAAAAATGTCTATGTTTTAATTTATGAATTTATTTAAAATATCTACACATTCCTTGTAAAATTTACAATTTTGATAAAAATTGCTGTTTGAATTTAAATCAAATAGATCTTCTAATAGGTAAGATATTTTTCCTTTTTTTAAACAATTTTTTATAAAATAGTCTCCTGAGATTATATTTTGATAATCTTCCTTGTCGAAGATATAACAAGTAGTATTACGCTTATTTTTATTATAAAAATTATATAATTCAAACAATCCTTTTTGTTCTTGATTCTCCATGGTAAAATTGCCTATGCAAAAATCTTGATCAAATATGCTAAATAAATCTTTATTGTTTTTAACTATGATTTTTGCATATTCTGAATTATCATTGCAATGGATAATGTAAATTTGTTCATATTTTTTTGCCTCAGTGGTAAAACTTTCCATGTTTTTAGATTCTATAAAATTTCTGCTAAAAGGTTTTCCAAAATCTTCAAGCAACCACTTTTCCGAAATAAAAAAAGATTCAATAAAGTGACTTAAAAAATCAAAATTTGGATATTTTACAAGCAACATTATTCGATCAAGTTCTTCAAAGCTAATTTTTAATTTTTTAGCCGCAGTTAGAGAATTTAAATTGTATTCTTTTAAAACATAGCGAATCTTATCTATAAGCGTCCTGTGTGTGTCTGAAATTTCAATACTACTATTTTCATTTGCATATTTTAAAAATTTTCTATAAGCATTTGCTTGTGCTTCAAAAATTTCTTTAAGTCTGTGATTTTCTAACATTTGTTTTAACGCAATTTCTGTCGTTTTTGACATTCTACTTGGATCACTCCAAGCATCAATTGTTGTTTTAGAAACTCCTAAAATGTTTCCAAGTTCGCTTCTGTTTATTCTAAGCTCATCGCATACAATATCGTGCAACTTCATTTTTACTCCTTTAATAAAATAGTCTGTTAATTATATCATATAAAGTTAATGGATATATAAATGTATAAATAATTATATATAATACATAATATTTATATAAAAATTATGTATTTTGTATAATTAACATAAACTATATTTCACGGAATAAAGTTTGCATGTACATATAAATAATAGTTTTATCATCTGTATGGTAAATTAAAATAGGAAATTAAAAAGCATTCAAATCCAAAATAATGCAAACCAAAAGCCACGCCTCTTTCGGTTCAATGTTTTTTGTTGCAATTGTATTAAGCTAAGACTAAGCGTGGTTTATTTATAATTATTTCGGTTTTTTAAGTGAGATAATCAACGAGTTTGATTATCTCGTTAATTAATTCTAAGACAAGAACTAAAAACTCAATGATCTTACTCATCATGCCTCCTTCTTATAACCGAAAGAGTAGCCATACTTAATACGCTTTAATTATAGTATTTTTAAATGAATTTTTATTATCTTGTATTGTTTTATTTTACAAAAATTTTGTTTTAGCCTATTGTTAATTGTTTGTATGATAAAATAAATATAACATATAATATTTATAATATCTAGTTTAGTCTCTTGTTAATTGTTTATATGATAAAATAGACTTATCTTAAAAGCCTATTTTACCAATGTTTTTACTTTCAAATGGTGTTTTTTACCCATTCAGATTCAACTATTGAAAGAACTCTTGCAGTTTTGTAAATATTATCATGCGGATTTAGTATAGTTCTCACAGCGTAATACTGTTCGTTTTTAACTTCCTCTTTTTCAACTACAATTATCGTATCAACTGATTCTTCTTGAAGTTTCAAAGGAATGTATAAAACTACTCTTTGCTTATAAGCTGCAGGAATAATCATCTTTTGAAGATTATAATTATCTTTGATGATTTTCAATTCACCATTAATAATGTGTCCTATGAACCTATCATTTAGTTTTTTCACAATTTCAGGTAATCGCTCTTTTCTCTCAAAAAGATGCAAATGATTTACCCTAAAATCCAATTTACTATCAAAAATTATTTCATTTTTGAATGTATCATAATCGCTTAAAGATTTAGGTATTTCTAAATCATCTAAAACTCTATCTCCATTAGAACAAAATTTTCTAAAAACATATCCTCCGTTTTCTTGAATTTCAAAGTATGCAAATATTGGAAAAACACCTGTACTATACAAACCTGTATTGAAACATGCCTTTGTTTTGTCTTTATTATAAGTAATAATATCAGGATAGCTTTTATTTTCGTAAATGAACTCAAAATATTTAAATAGATAAGAAAATAAAATATTATTTCCATTTCCCCAAAATTCTTTTTGAGCTATATTAGAAAGCTCTTGGAGTGTATTTAGAAAATTTGGAAAATAGGCAAATTGAAACAACAAAGGTTTCTCTTCAACTTTGTTTTGAATTTGATCACGATTTGAAGTCTTGTTTCTTGTGGTAGCTTTTTTAACATAAACTAAAGAAGGTTCGTTTTCATCTTTTTCAAGATCAAAGCCTGCTTCTATTAATGCCTTACTACAATTGATTTTTAAATCATATTTTCTTTTCAAATATTGACTGATATGTCCTGTAGTAACATGGTCAAATTTAGTTTTACTATCTTCATAGGCTTCTAAAATTAATTTTTCTATGTTTTTTTCCACGCTAAAAACCTAATTGTCCTTTCTTATAATCTTCTAAACCTTTCAATAGTCCAAAAAGTATGTCAGAATCAACCGCTCCTTCAATAGGAGTGCCTATTACTTTTCCTGTTGGAGTTAAAATATAAGTTGTTGCGAGTTAATTACAAATCAACTAAATAAAATACATATATTACAAGTTGTTTTCAAGCAATATGTAATTTTATTTCAATATGTGATACACATTAATACAACTTTACTTCAAGTATAGTTTATGTTTATGTAATTTTTATTTCAACTTAACTACACTTTTACTACAACATAACTACAACTTGAGTGCAAAAAAACGCTACTTGATAAACTGCATTTTATTTACAACTTAACTACAACTTGAGTTCAACTTTATTACACTTTCACTACACTTTAACTACAAAAATGTGAAAATTTGCATGTTTTTTGAAGTAAAAGTGTAGTTAATATGTAGTTAATGTTATTTTTACTATAACTTGAGTGTAACTTTATTACAACTTAACTACAAAAAAGAGTTTGTTTAAAATACTATTTTATAGGGTTTTTAATATTAATTTAATTTTTATTGTTGAAAAAAATATACTAAAAAGTGTAATAAAAAAATAAAATATCAATATTTAGGGCTTATCTATGCTAAAACCCTTATTTTTAGGCTCTTTTGCTTTTTTTGAAAAAAATGTAAAAAGTTGAGCCAATGGGCATAATGCAATAATATAGCCTAAATATAGGCGTTTAAATCTTATTGTTGTAGGTAAATTATGCTAATGTTTTACCGACATTTTGCGATTTGTAAAAAGCTTTTAAAATATCTATTTTGTAGGTTTTTAAACATTATTGATAATCGAGATTTTCTTCATGGCGTGTATTTTTGATTGTGCTTGATTTATAGCGATAATATGAGAGCTAGGGCTTATTTTAGAAGTTCTTGCGAATTTTCAAAAATGCTTTGCAGTTTTGAAATGGACTGTGGTTTTTGTAGGTTTTTTTATGTTTTTTTGATTGCAAGTGTGTATCTTGAATGGATATAGGGTTTAAAATGACAGAATTAGCCTTTAAAAGGCTAAAATGATTTTTTTAATGGTTTTTATCGTTTTAGGGTTATTTTTTTGATTTTTGGGTGTTTTTTGAAAGAATATCGATTAGTGTTTCAAAATCTTGGATTTCTGATTTGGTGATTTTGAATTTGTCTTTGAGTGTTAGAAACTGATAGGCTGAAACTATATCAAGCTTTGGGTATTTGGCTTGTAAATCGATAATGCTCTCATGGTTTTTAACTCTTTTTAGTTTGGCAATAAAAGTGTTTTTTGTTTTTTTGATATAAGCTATAACAGCAGGTGCATTTTGCTTTTGTTTTCATCTGTTTTGCCATAGATTGAGAGTATGAATGCTAGACAGCTAGTTACATTGATAAATAATTTGTCGTTTTTCTCTTTGTGGATTATTTTGTTTAGGTATATTTTGGTAAACCAAGTTTCTATGGCTTTGTATATTCGATTTTTTGCGTTTGGTTTTGTATCTGTCTTAGGCATAAATGCTCCTATGTATTTGGTAGTTTTGTGGAATTATACCGTATTTTTATTAAACTTGGGTAGTAAATAAGTGTTTTTATATGTGGGGTATAGTTTATATCAAAAGTGGCTAAAAATAAACAGGGATTTAGGATTGAAATAGTGGTGAGAAAAAGGCGATAAGGATTTGTGTTAAGGATAGCGTTAAGATGAGATTTGAATGCGTAGAATGCAAGATAGAGAGGAATGGGAGATGGGGTATAAAGGGGGTGATAAATGAGGTGATAAATGAGGGGATAAATGATGAAAATTATTCAATGAAATGTAGCGGATAAAGAAGGGGGAATAAATGAGGTGATAAAGGGCGAGAAGAATACTTTTCTAATTTAGGGTTAGGGTAGGTATAAAAATGGCAATATATTAACGAAGTTAATGTATGGTAGGTACAAAAATTTTTAGCACCCTTTTTTTGAGAAAAATAAATTTCATTCTAAAAACACTATAAATATCCAATTTATAGGCATTCTTTGCTTTAGGGTAGGTATAAAAATGCCCTTGCTTAAACCTAGACTTTTTAATGCTTAATTTAAAATTAAAGTCCCTAAAAATAGGCATTCTTTGCTTTAGGGTAGGTATAAAAATGCCCTTGCTTAAACCTAGACTTTTTAATGCTTAATTAAAACTATTTTTTGTCTTTTCGTGGGTTTGGATTTGGAGTATTTTTTAATTGAAAAATTTACAAAAATTTTAGAGTAAAGATAGATAAAAAAACAAAAAAATAAATCAAAATAAATATAGTTTTGCTGTAATTTTCTCTTTGAATTTTTGCTCGTGAAAAGTACAAGATAATTTTTTTATTTTTTTAATCATTTAAAAAACAATATTTTTTATATGAAAATTCACAGAAAAAAAAGATAAAATTTTAATACTAATTTTAATTAATTTTATTTTAAGTCTAAAATATATAGAGATAAAAGTGGTATAAAAAATACACTATTTAAAAAATACTTATTTTTTTACTTGTTTTTAATTGATTTTTATATCTAAAATATTTTTCTCATAAAAACATGATTACTCGTTTATATAGATAGACTTTTCAAGCTTTCTTTCCACTTCTTTTTTCTTTTTTTCAATTGCTTCATCAAATCCTTTAAGCACTGAAAATGGAGCAAACTGTGCCGCTCTTTTTTCTAATGGCATAAGAGGATATTTTGTAGATTTTTTGTATTTAATATTAATAATATCATCGTGGTTATTAGGCATTGTGTCCTCCTATTTGCGAATTAATTTTTAAGCCATTTTCAAGACTCGAGGCTTTAAAAATAGATTTTTTTCCATATTTGTGAACAATCGCGAGTCTAGCTTTTTGTAATTTCTCTTCTTTTATAAAATTTTTATTTTCCTTCTGTTCTATGTCGGCAAAAAGACTGGGTTCTTTAATTTTTTTTATTGTGTCATTTTTTACAACATTATTAAGAGTAAGACTTATTTTTCTAATTAAAAAATCAGCATTAACTATTAAATCAAACAATTCTAAACCTTTATTGCAAATAGTTTCCAAGGAAGAGCTGTGGTAATCCAAATTGATTGTTGAATGTGCATTTTTTGGAATAGATCTTCCATAAGAATCTTTGCTCATTGGACCATTGTAGCTTTGTACCTTCTCTAAGCTTTCTTTATCATATTGTACATCTAAAACGATTTGATTGCATGTTAAATTTTGCTCAATTAGCTCAAGAACCATATGATCGACGATTTCTTTAAGCATATCTCTAGCTTTTTTAAAACTATAAGGCTTAGGCAAAACCTTAGCCATTACCTTAGAGATATGTTTGCTTTTATATTCTTTAATAGCTTGCATTGTACAGCTTTCAAACCCCCAAGCATGATCGATTAATAACTCAGCATTTACTCCAAAAATTTGATAAAGTTTATCCTCGTTATTAAGAGAGTATCTTGCTAAATCTCCCATATTGTTAATGCCTATGCTTTTTAGTTTTGTTGCATATCCTTTGCCTATACGCCAAAAATCATTTATGGGCGTGTGTTGCCATAATTTTCTTCTATAAAGCATTTCATCCAAATACCCTATGCAAAGTCCATCTTTATTAATATTTTGTTTTTTGGCTAATATATCCATTGCAATTTTTGCTAAGTAAAGATTTGTTCCTATTCCCGCAGTTGCTGTTATTTGAGTTGTTTTTAAAATTTCAAATAATATGTTTTCAATGAGTTTGTCAGCAGATAGCTTATAATGTTTGATATAAGGAGTTAAATCAATAAATACTTCATCAATGGAGTAAATATGAATGTCTTTTGGATCAAAATACTTTAAATAAATACTGTAGATTTTAGAACTATAGTCTATATATGTTGACATCCTAGGTTTTGCGACAATGTAATCAAGCTCTAAATTGGGATTATTTATTAGTTCAAGATGATTGTATGATTTTGCACTGAAATATTTAGCAATTTTTAAGCGCTCGTAATTAATTGTTTTTACTTTTTGTATTAACTCAAATAGTCTTAATCTGCCTGATATATTATAAGATCTTAATGCAGGAGATACCGCAAGACATATTGTTTTTTCAGTTCTACTTTCATCCGCAACTACAAGATTGGTATTTAGAGGATCTAATTTTCTTAAAATGCATTCAACAGAAGCATAAAATGACTTAAGATCTATAGCTGCATATTTTTGCGTATTATCCATATTTTCACATTTGTATATAATAATTATTTTTTAATTGTATAAAAAGAATTTTAATAGACTAAGATTGTTAATTTTTAGTTCTTGTTTTGGAATTAATCAATAAAACAATCAAGCTTGTAGATTTTTTCATCTAAAAATTTTATCAAAAACCATGCCTTGTTTAAAATTACATAGTATTAAAAGAGGTTATTCAATATTATGCTTTTATATATTTAAATCGAGCGAGCAAAGTATACGAAAAGATTTATATCAAGTTTAATTTTAAATGATAAAATTTAAGCTGAAATAATGATAAAGTTTTTTGAAAATGCTGATTGTAATAAAAAGTTACATTAATATAGGCAAATGAAATTTTCTGCTATTTTTTTTAATAATAATTGCTATTGATAAAATAAAAATCTGCCTTATTTTATACATGGAAAAATCTCAAAATTTTTATCACTCCTTTCATTTTTCGCTATTTAAAAAAATGGAACTGTTATAATAAGGATCTTGCTTTTTATATAAATCATAAACCAAAATACCAATAAATTAAAAAAAGAAAGAGAAAATTAGTTGAAAAATAAATCAAGAATTAATTTTTAAAAAGATAGGAGAATAAATGAAAAAACTTAGAAAAATAGAGAAAAGAAATATTTAAAGATAAAACTTCTGCTTACAGCATTACATAGCATTATGCCAAAAGATATAAAGGAATAAAATGAACGAAGTGCAATTTGACAGCTGGAACGAACGAAAAAAGAGCTTAAACAAAGTAAAATTAATCAGAAAAGTTAGTGTAAAAAAAGATTTATTGGCTTAGCATTGGTTTAAATATCGGTGCTGAAGTTTAAGGTAAAAATGAGTTTTTTACGCGTCCTGTTTTGATAGTGAATAGTTTTTATAATGGCACATTTTTAGGCGCACCTTTAAGTTCTAAGACTAAAAACAAAAAAGGCTTTTTATTTCACAAATTTAAGGACAATAAAGACACTTTACAAGTTGCACTTTTAAGACAAATGAGAGTTTTTGATACTAAAAGGATAAAAACTTACATAGGAAAAATCAATGACAAAGATTTTGAAATGATTAAAAATAAAATAGTAGAAAATATAATAAGCCCTGCACTAAGACAGGGAAATTCAAAAAATGAGCCAAATCCTTTCATTTCTGAAAAGTAATGAAAAAATTATTACTAAAAAATATTAATCTAAAATAAAGGATTAGCATGACAGAAGAGAAAGAAAATATTATTAAAGAAGTTTGTAAAGAGTTAAACACTACTCAAACTGAATTAGGAAGACAATTAGATGTCTTTGCTTCTACAATAAATACTTGGGCTAGTGGTAAAATTCTAACTTAGTGGATTATATTCTACTGAAGAAATGGGCGTTGGAATGACTGAAACTAGCAATATTATTATCGATATTGAAGCTTACCAAAACAATACTCAGGAAAACAAAAAGAAAGTTGATTTCTCACAAAACTTTTCACAATCAAACGCTACAACTTTTAGCAAAGATGAAAGACAAGTTTTGTTATCTTTGGGACTCAAAGTGAAAAATGAAGATGGTTATTATTGGATTGTAGGAAATACCTATGGTTTAAATGAAAAAATCAAGCAATTAGGTTATAGATTTCACTCTGAGAAAAAAAACATGGTGGAAGCAAATTGGAAATGTAGCCTAAGAGCGCACATGAAAATATGTTATAATTTAGGAGTTAGTATGCAAGGATATGACATGAAAAAAGAAATTACACTCAATGAGAGCTTTAAAGCATTATTGAAAAGTATTTTTTCAGATACTGATCAAGCTAAAAAGCTCATTCAAGCTTTTGAAGAATTTGCTAATGATAGAGCAACAACGCAAAGGCTTAATTTTGAGAATTTAAAGTAAGAAGCCATTGAGCAAATAAGAAATGAGTTGGTTAGCAAGGATTTATTCCAATCTGAGACTAAAGGACTTGAAGCCGAAATCAAACGAATGGAAAGTTCCTTACAAAGTGAAATCAAACTATCAATAAGTTCATTAAAACAACAAGGAATCTATTGGCTTATAGGAGCTTGTGTTGTTAGCATTGCCACTATAATTTCAAGTGTTTGGGCAATAATGGACTTTATGGTAGAACACTTAAAATAATACTCTCGCACTAGAAACAATCTAGTGTAACTTAATCCTAAGGTGGGATATTTTAACCCTTGACTTTTAGTATTTTTTTGTTATAAGATAAGAAGAAAAAAGAAAAATTTTTTCAAAAAAATAGTAATATTTACAAAAATACCTACAAAAGCAATCTTAAGATTCATGGAATCTATTGGCATAGGATTGTTTATAAATAGTCTTTATGGTTTACAAACAGGCGATAGTAGAGCTTTTATTATCCTCATCGAAAGTTTGCTAATTTTAACGGTAGTTGCATTATCATCAATCTTTCTTAAAGATTGAACTTTTTTTGAAAAAAGGAGAAAAAATGGATGGTTATAATATAGCTATTTTAATTGGTGCTATCACTCTCGTTTTTGGCATATTGGTTTTAGTAGCTCATTATCTCAATGATAAACACACTAACGAAAGTAAAAGTTAAAAACCTTATTGTCTTAGAAATGATTTAAAGATAGACAAAATTAAATCAAAAATTGTAGGCTGTAAAATAAACATTAAAGCAGCAAGAATAATTACATATGTTCTAACTTCTCTTTTAAAGCTATCTAGTTTGTTTTCAAGCTTATTAAGTTTAGCACATACTGAATCTTCAGGCTTATCAAGTTTAGCACCTATTGAATATTCAAGCTTATCAAGTTTAGCACCTACTGAATATTCAAGCTTGTCAACTGAATTTTCAAGCTTATCAAATCTAGTATTCAAAAGATCTATAGTTGGTAATTTAGAAATGGCTTCTTTAAATTCTCTAAAAGATTTGTCTTTTATTTCTTGAGAATTTATTTGGCTTTCTTTAGCAAATTCGTTAAGAGCTTTAATGAAATTTTCTTCAGTTTGATCTTTAAAATAGATAGAAAATAAAGCTTTTACACCTTCTGAAATATAATAATTTTTCATATTTATACAACCTTTTTTTAATTATAACATAGCAAATTTAAAAATGCAGTTTTTATAAAAATAAATAGAAATTTGTTTTGATTATATTTTACTCAATATTTTTTATTACATCTATGGTTAGTGAATATAATTAATAATTTTTATAAGGGCGTTTTCTGCTTCTTTGTTTTTATTCTTCTTTTTAAAAGCTACATCACAACACTTTATACTCTAAGCTTTTTAAAAGTACTTAAATAAGATTATCATAATAAATAATAAAAAATCAATTTCTTATTATTTTCATTTTATTTTTTTCTTTTTTGTTATAATTTATATGTTAAAATAACATATTACAAAGGAAACAATATGGATTTATCTCATTCATTAGGACAATATATTATTTTAGCTTTTGCAATAGCCGTAGCCATATTTGTTACATTTTATGACTTTGATAAAAAAGATCATCAACATAATATAAAAAAATAATATCCTTAATATTTATAAAAATTAAAAAAGATTTTAAGTCATTCTAAAAATAAAAATTTATACTATTTTTAAAGGATTTGCTATGCAAAAAAAATATATAAGATTATATTATTGATGTTCATTCTTGCGATTCCCATTCATCAAATGCTTATAAACAAGATTTATTCGATGTTTTAAATGAAGATTTTACCAAAGAATATGAATTCATAGATAGTCCTACTTTAGATGATATGGTAAAACACAAACAAAGTGATGAAGTTTTTAAAGTGTTTTATAAAAAAGATGATAAAATAAGATTGCTTAGAGTTAGCAATATGCAAGCTTTAAATCGTTTTGATAAACTTAAAGGTGCAATGACAAAAATAATTTTAGATAGTGGTTTTAAACCTGATAAATAAAAAGGATTAATATGTGTAAAGATCAAGAATATATAGAGCAAAGAAAGGTTTTATGGGAAAAAAGTTTTGAAGCCTTTAAAGATGATAAAGTGTATCAAAAAGAACAGCTTGAACTTGCAGAAGCAGGAATTAATGATGGCTTAGAGGAGGATTAATTATATAATTAGCCATATATTTATATTAGTTTTTTTTAAAAAACCGTTTTTACTATTCTTTAATCTTTTATATTGTATTTTGATTGTCTTATTTATGTAATTAAAAGTTTTTTCCAATTTTACAACAAAACCCTTTATGGTATAATAAAAATAAAAATTATATAAGAAAGGATACAAATGGCTATAAAAATTGAAATTAGCGGATTTGATAAGGATTTTTTACCTGTTTTTGAGAGTTTAGCTAAAAGCCTAAAAGCTACTTATTGTTTGTTAGAATGTGATACTCCAGAAGAGAAAAAACAAAGTTCTATGAAAAAGGCTTTAGAAGAAATGAAAAATGGAGAACATGAAACTTTTAAAAACTTTGATGAGTATAAAAAGGCTATGCGTGAAATATGAAATTAGAGTTTTAAAAGAATACAAGAAAAACTATAAGAAGCTAACGCTAAAAGAAAAAGACTTAGTAGATGAAATAGTCTATCGCTTATCTAACAATGAAACTCTTGAAAGAAAATACAAAGATCATAAACTAAAAGGTGAATTTAAAGAGCTTAGAGAGTGTCATGTAAAACCTGATTTGCTCTTAATTTATCAAAAACAAGATGATAAACTTATTTTAACATGTATTAATATAGGTTCTCATAGCGAGTTGTTTTAATAATTGAAGTTAAATTAATCAAGTTTATAAAAATCCATAACTACATATTAAGTCATTTATATCATAATAGAAAGAAAAAAGAAAAACACTATGAAAAAATTATCCCAAGAAGAAATACAAAAAGCTATGAGAGAATGTGTAGTAAGTTCTTATACTTATGATCCAGTTAATCCTAATGGTTATTTCTCAAGATTTATTCGATGTTTTAAATGAAGATTTTACCAAAGAATATGAATTCATAGATAGTCCTACTTTAGATGATATGGTAAAACACAAACAAAGTGATGAAGTTTTTAAAGTGTTTTATAAAAAAGATGATAAAATAAGATTGCTTAGAGTTAGCAATATGCAAGCTTTAAATCGTTTTGATAAACTTAAAGGTGCAATGACAAAAATAATTTTAGATAGTGGTTTTAAACCTGATAAATAAAAAGGATTAATATGTGTAAAGATCAAGAATATATAGAGCAAAGAAAGGTTTTATGGGAAAAAAGTTTTGAAGCCTTTAAAGATGATAAAGTGTATCAAAAAGAACAGCTTGAACTTGCAGAAGCAGGAATTAATGATGGCTTAGAGGAGGATTAATTATATAATTAGCCATATATTTATATTAGTTTTTTTTAAAAAACCGTTTTTACTATTCTTTAATCTTTTATATTGTATTTTGATTGTCTTATTTATGTAATTAAAAGTTTTTTCCAATTTTACAACAAAACCCTTTATGGTATAATAAAAATAAAAATTATATAAGAAAGGATACAAATGGCTATAAAAATTGAAATTAGCGGATTTGATAAGGATTTTTTACCTGTTTTTGAGAGTTTAGCTAAAAGCTTATCTCAAAAGCCTATTTTATCAATGTTTTTTCTTGTTTTTTGAGCAAAAACTTACGCATACCCTTTTTTCATTTTTTGTTTCTTTAACCTCTCAAAAAAAATTTGTGCCTCATTAAAACTTGGAAATACATTATTTTTTCTTCCTGTACAACTTTTAAAACGCACATTTCCGTAAACTCTCTCAACCATATATTCCTCAAATAGAGTGGCAATAATTTCTATGCTATAATAGCGAATGTTTCCTTTCTCAGTTATTCTGTGCAACAAAACATTATTCATAAAAAACCTAATTAAAAATTATTTATTTTATTCAAAAAATCATTTTTAAACATTTTTTCTATAGCAAGCTTAATCATTTGATTAATTTTCTCATTTTCTTTAGCTACATTAGAAATTTCATCTTTGTAAGCAGGAATCATCATTTCTATCATTTTTAATGTTTTTTCATCAAATAATACTCTTTTTGGAATTAATATTTCATTTTTTTGAATATTTTCATTATTTATTGTATTTTTTTCCATTTTTATCCTTTATTTGTTAAAATATATAAATTATACCATAATTTTAATAAAAAATTGTATAAATAGACAAATAATGCAAAAATATAAATATATTTATGGTATAATTTAAAATATATAACATAATCTTATATCAAAATAAGCCTATTAAAATATATATTTTGATATTAACACAAGCAAATAAATATAACATAATGAGCAATTATGTTATAAAAAAAAGGATATAAATAAAATGAAACTTAAAAATACTACAATAAGCGAAGATTTAGAGCGTTGGATAGAAGCTTATTTGAAACATATTCAAGCATTATCCTATTCAAATAATACTTTTTTACTTTATAGGCGTATTTTACTAGAATTTGTAGAATATTCTTTAGATTATCAAGATGAAATGCAAATAAACGATATAAAAACGACTTTTTTAGTCAATTTTCTTAATTATTTAGAAAATAATTCAAAAAATGGCAATAAACTATCAAAAAAAACAAAAATAACTTATTTGAGAGTATTAACTAGCTTTTTTTCTTTTATAAGCGATAATAATGATGATTTGTTTGTTTTTTCCTTTGATATGAAGAAAATTAGATTTAGAACAGAAAAATCAGAAGAAAAATTAAATTATCTTAATGAAAATGAAATTATAAGGCTAAATAATGTTTTAGAAAAAGAAAAAGCAAAAAAAGAAGTTTATAATAGTTTTAGAAACTCTTTACTGATAAAACTTATGCTTTATGGAGGACTTAGAATTTCTGAAGCTTTAAATGTAAAACTTTGTGATTTTAAAGAGGTTGATGATGAAATATTAAAAATATCCATAATAGGCAAGGGCGGTAAAGAACAATTTGCATTTATTAAAAAAGAAGAAGTAGATGATGAGCTTGAATATTTTAAAGAAAATATCCAAGATAGTGATTACATAATGCAAACTAGCACAGGAAAACATTTAAATAGAAGCAATGCTTTTTTGATTGTAAATAATATTTACGCTAAAGCTTTGATCAGCAAAAAAGGACTTCATTTGCTTAGACGCACTTTAGCCATGAGATTAACAGCCAAAGGAACAAACCTTGTGGTCATACAAAAAATTCTAAGACATGCAAATCTAAATACTACAACTATATATGCCAAAGCAACAAATGATACAATAAAAGCTGCGTTATTGAATAATTAATTTTTTCTAAAATTGATTATTTACATAGACTTCTTTTTGAAGTCTATGCTGTGAATCTTTCTAATAAAAGTTTAGGTTCTCCGCCAAGTATTTTGATGAAATTTGCAATTCTTGATTGTATCATTTCTACGGAATACATACTTCCTAAACCGCCTAAAGCATAAAATAATTCTTCGAAAATGTCTTCTTTGTTAAATTCAAGTTCTTCTATATCAATAAGATCAGGAGTTCGGCTACATTTTTGTAAATTTTGATATATTTTGACTAAAATCTTGATTTTTGTAGATTATTTTCAGCCTCTAAATAAGAATTTAAGTGTATTATTAGGGTTTTTATGAGTTTTTCTCTATTTTCTTTATTTTCAAGAAAACTCAAGAGGACTGTGATTTATAGTTAAAATAACCAAAAGAACATACTTGAAAAATTAATAATACAAAAAACATATACTTTTTAAAAAATAAAATTTTTCAAATATAGAAAATCAATAGAAGAAGGGAAGTTTAGTTAAAAAGTTTGTTGGGTAAGCCACAAGGAGAAACTCACCCCCAAAGGGGCAAGGCTAATAAGCCTTGACAGTAATTATACAAATTAGTATAATTATAAGTATGAGTCGTGTCATATAGTTCACCCCCTTTCTAGGGTGTGATTATGCCACAGGGTTGCAGCCTTGTGGCAAAACCCTTAATGTAATTATACCAAACAAATTCTTTAACTTCTGAAACAATTTATGAAAGATTTTTGTATAAGTTTTAATATTTTAATAAAAATTTAGGTGTAAGCTATAAACAAGAAGCCTTTCGAGCTAGCTAAGAATACTTGGCTTTAGTTAGGAACCTCCTACTTCTAAGCGTTAGCGAAAGTAGGAGTAATTCACAGTTTTCATTGTTTTAAAATTTTTCTCTTTGTTATTAATAGATAATTTCGATATATCATATCTATCCCAAAAGATAAGCTCTAAAGGTCGTTGTAAAAAATGATAAGTTAAGCTTATAAAAATAATCAAAGCTATAAGCACACCACAAGGTATATAAAATCTTTTAAGTTTGTAGAAGGGTTTATTCATTGTTTATCCTTTATTACTCTGCTTTAAGTTCTCCACCTCTAACCACAAGTCCATTAGAGTCTATAGTTACTTCAACTCCACCTGCTTTAATGATAACACAATCAGGTTTTGCATTAATAATTGTTTCTCCTACCTGTATAGTCGCTTCGCTATCGGCTTTTAACTCATGAATAGTTTTTGCGTAAGTTGTGATATTATCAGCTACCATGCTTGTATTTTTATCACTTTCAAATCCTATGGATTCATTACTTGTAAAAAGAATATTGTCTTTGCTTTTATAATCCATCTCTTTCTCGCTTAATACTTGCATTTTATCGCTGATATTAATATCATAATGCCCCTCAACCACCTCCTTTTTATTTCCCTTCACATTCCTTATCTCATCCTTATGGATAATAGTATTTTGATTAGCACCTATTTCTATGTCTTTGTTTTCTCCTACAAACTCATGAGAGTTTTTAGCCACTCTTACTTTATTATCTACTCCTACATTTAAGGTATTGCTTAATCCTACTATGGTATCTTTAGATAAGCCTACATTAGTTAAGTATTCTCCTCCTACATTGACATTTTTAGCTAAGTCTATGGTTTGAGTATGAATCTTTTTAATCCTTTCATTATAAATTCCATCCACTATAGAATCTTTATCATTTAAAATTCTTTGAGTGAAATTATGCTGGACTAATTCATCATAATCCTTTTGGGCTTTTAAATAAATTTGTTCTTTGTCTTTTATATTTGAGAGGGTAAGTTCAATGGCTTTGTTTTGTATAGTTTAAATCTTTAGTCATTTTAACATTAAATGCGTTATTCCTTGTGTTGTTTTAAAAGCAGGTTTATTAAAATAAGCAAATAAAATTAATTGATATTTTTCATTCATATTATAAAGTATATTCCTATCATCTTGTGAAAGCATAGAAGTATTAAAGGCTATATCATTTCCTTGAAGATTTTCTAAAATCTTAATTTTAGATTGATTGCATTCTAATTCCTCTTCTTTTTTTATACAATATGCCCATTTAATTGTCTCATCGAAGAAAAATTTCTCCTCATTATTTAAGTAAGCTCTAACAAAAATAGTTTCATTGTAAGGGATTTTATCAGTAGTATTTTGCTGTTCTTTTTCTTTATAAGCTTGCAAACTTGTGATATATAAATTCTTTCTTGAATTTTTTATTTGTTTTTCATACCCATTTGCCTCAGTATCTAAATAAAGATTTTCTCCAAAATCTTGCATACTTACTTTATTTGTAAAAGTATAGCTTCCACCTTTCTTATCTGCAGAGCTTAAAGAGACTATTGCCACATTTCCAATTTTGTGCATTTGACTTGTGCTAAAGCCTTCTAAGGTTTTTGTAGCTATAATACATTTTGTAGCCCTTTTAAAAAAAGAAGAGTTTTCATCTAAAATTAAATCAATTTTAAAACTGCTCTTATAAATGCCTTCTTGATACTCTAGCTTTAAACTTTCATAAATCCTTCTGTTCTCACAATTATGAAGAAATATTTTAGTGATGGTTTCATGATTATTTCCATTTTTATCTAAAATCTTAAGATTATTAAGTGTTAATTCAAAATTTCCCCCTCTATGCGATAAAATCTCTTCGCTACTATACCTTTCTAGTTTTAAATAGATTTTTAGCATCTTTGAGGCTTTATCTTGTAAAATTTTAAATTGGTTTTCTTTAGCAAAACTGTATAATTCTATAGCATTTTCTTCATTGCCAGTAAGAGCAACTTTTAAAATTCCATCGTTTTTATTAATAAAATATGATATATTGTTTTTTACTGCTTTAAAGTATATTTCATCTTCTTTTTTTAAAATAAGTTCTTCTTGGGTGCTACAAGAAAAAGCTTGTGGATTAATTGCTTGTTGTTCTTCTTGTGTTGGATCATATTTTAAATACATTAGCTCACATTGATCTTCTATTAATTTAGAACAATCTATTTTTGCTTTTGCTCCTATAAGTAAAGTAATAAAAGTATTTTTAGGTTGTTTTATTTGTATAATAGATGGAGTGGGATTTGGATAGAGTATAAGAATATTATGGGGTGTATTTGCTTCTAGTCTTTCAAACTTTTGTCTTAAAGTTTTATTAAGCAAGGCAACATTATCCAATTTATTAGCACCTAAATTCTCACAATAATTAGCAATACAATAAATATTATCTAAGCTAAAATTTTTTTGAGTGAGGGTGTTTAGGTAATCTAAATGAGGCTTAAGGATGGTAGTGATGTATTCATATGTAAATTTAAAATGCTTATCAAGATCTCTATTTTTAGAATCATTCTTAAATATCTGAATATTTTCTTGAGTTAAATTTCTTGCTTCATATTCTTCTATATGCTTGTAAATTATTTTTTTATTAAATGTGACAATATTGAGACACTGAAATATTTCTAAAATATTCTCAAAAGATATTCCATTATATAATTTAAAGATTTCCGACTCCCACCATCTCCTTTTTGTAAGTCCCAATAATTCTCTTCCATTTGAAGTGTTGGTTGTATATCGTAAATAAAACCAAATTAAAAACCTATTTTGTTGCCTAACGGCTCTTAGAAGTAATTCTCCATAATAATTATAAGCCCTAGATACCAAAGCGATTCTTTCATAAGATTTTGAAATTTTATTGTCAATTTTATTTTCATATGATTGCAGTGTTAGGGAAAATAATTTATAGGCATTATCTTGTGTTTTTAAATCAAGACTAAGTATTGTTAGTTTTTCTAGTTTTTCAATTGCTTGTGTTGTAGTAATTGCATTAGTTCGCAGTTTTTCTAAAATGTCTTTTTCTTCATTAGATATTTGCCAATTATCCCCAAAAATATTTTTATATAAACAAGTGATGGTATTTAGAGAATTAACTTTTAAATCTAATCCAAAACCAACGGCTATACTTTTACCGCCATCACCATAAGGCTTTAAAAAATTACCACTCTGAAATAAAGAACTTTTTATATCTACTTCAATATTACAAATTAAAACTCCTAAAAGGATCGCATAAGTTTCATCATCTAAAGTTTCAATATTCATTATTATTCCTTTATAAACTCCATAGTCCAATCTGGATTAGTCCCTGCACCACAAGATTTAAAAATAGATAAACTTATATTACAAGATTCTATTGCATTCAAAGGATTTTTTGATCTAAAACCTTTTTGTGTTTTTTGCAAGAGCACTTTGCACATTTTTTCTACATTATTTTCATCTTTTATTTTTAAATGTAAAATTGCTTGATTTGGAGAAAGTATTTTTAAGTGCAATAATTTATCATATTTGTGTATTTTGCAAGTAGAATATTTATACAAAGATTCATATTCAGCCAAGCAAATTTCATTATTGCACTCTAAAAAGCGAAAAATTTGTTGCCTACTTTTTGATAAATCTATATCTTGCGAATCTATATTTTCAGAAAAACCATATACACCACTCCATTCTTGTATGTTTTGATTTGCAAAAAGTATTTGTACTAAACATAATATCAATATGACTATTTTATTATTCATACATTCTCCTTAAGCAATATATGTTTATAATTTAAATTTTCAAAAGCAATAAGAAACTTTGCACATTCTTTTTTATAATCATTTTCATTTAATTTTTTAACATCATAAAGCATTATTGCATTTCCTTTTTATAGATATCTCCCCACTCAAATATCGTTTGGTTGCCACACATTGTGCTACAAAAATAATCGGGTGAATTAAATACTTTCTCATCTCTTATAAATACAATACCCTGTTGATTTTTCCTAATATAAATTTTACAATTTGCAAAATCCTTATCATCATTTAAAGCTATAGCTTCTTGTTGAGATTTTATCTGTAATTTCAAAGTTATATCGCATTCGTGCATATCATTAAATTCACTTTTATGGAGGATAGCCTCATATCTAGCTTCACAAAGATTAAACTTATCACACTTTTTTATTGTAAAGCTCCCCATATAAAGATTTTCTTGTAATGTATAAGTCCCAAGCCACACATTGCCCGTGTGTGCTGTGTAATTTTGCAATTCCCCAACTCTATTTTGCAAAAGCTCTTTTGCACATTCTTTAGATTTGCATTGATTTAGGGTTTGAAGCCATAATCGTTGCGATGTTAAAAGCTTATTTTGCTCATTTTTGTTTAGATTCTGTCTTAGTTCTTTATATGTCTTTGCCATATATCTATCAAGTTTTTGTAACTCCCCACTTTCATCATTACAAATCATCTTTTCAACCTTACTTTTTGCTTTAGCACAATCAAAACTAGGTTTGGCTTCTTTTGGGGATTGTGCATTAGCACTAATGGCTAACATTAAACACAATCCTAAAACTATTAAAATCTTTTGCATAAGAACTCCTTTAATTTACTCTGTATTTTTTGTCGTTTCAAACATCAATTATTTCCTTTTTAAAAAGTGCATTTTAATTCTCTTTTATTACCTTCTAAAAGATAAATGCGTGTTTCTGGATAAGTAGAATTCTCATCAAAATTAAATCTACCATTCCAAAGAGTAATATAATTTTTGCCTTGAAATTCCATAACTCCATAAGTTAAATAGCTTAGTATAGGAATTTCAGAGTTAAATTCTGCTTGTTCTGGTATTCCTGAAATTTTATTGCTTGGCAGGGCATATGTATCAAATGCTATGCTAGGCACTTCATTAACCATTACAGTTTGATAACTAGTTTTTTCTCCATGAAAATGCAGATCATCTCCATAGATTTTACCACTTGCTTTTGCATCTAGCTTACCATTTTTATATATCCAAAGTGCACTAAAATATTCCCCATCTGAAAGTATCACATTATCTAACACCCCATCATTATTAATATCAATTTTTCTTTTATAGACTCTAGGAGGACTGATAAAAAGACTTTTTTCTTTGATAGCTTTTGCCATTTCTTTTTTTATAATCTCTCTTTTTTCCGTGCAATAACGATAAAAATTGCCATATTTATTATTTGCTCCAAAAGCACAATAACCTATACTAAAGGGAGGATTGACAGATGGAGGAACTTCTTGCCATTTACTGTCACCAAATTTATTTTTTCTTGCATATTCACATAGTTCTTTATTGTTAGAATCTAGCACTTCTCCTAGAAGTTTAAGTAATTGTGTAATGCGCTCTTCATAAGAATCTTTTATAAAATCAACTTCATTTAAATTTTTAATAAATGCTCTTTGTGAATCTAAAAGATCTTTTAGCCTTTGCTCCTTATCAGCAAAATTAGAAATCTTTAATTCTTTTCTTAATTGTGTATAGACTTCACCCATATAGCGATCTAAATTCTGTAACTCCCCACTTTTATCATTACAAATCATCTTTTCAACTTTTGTAGTTGCTTTAGCACAATCAAAACTAGGTTTAGCTTCTTTTGGGGATTGTGCATTAGCACTAATGGCTAACATTAAACACAATCCTAAAACTATTAAAAACTTTTGCATAAGAACTCCTTTAATTTATTTTACTCTGCCTTAATCTCTCCACCTCTAACCACAAGTCCATTAGAGTCTATAGTTACTTCAACTCCACCTGCTTTAATAATAACACAATCTCCCTTAGTAACAATTTGAGTATCGCCTACTTGGTGGAGGATTTGATTGCCTGCCTTTACTTCACAATCTGTTTGAAAGTCACTATATTTAGATTCTGCAAGTTCTGTATGTTGTTTTTTAGTTTGCGTGCTTAAATTTTGTTCTGTATATATATCAATGTAATTGTTAGTTTGCATACTAAAATGTTCTTCCGTAAAGTAATTTATTCCTTTATTAACATGAAGCTCAAGTTTTCCCTCAACCACTTCCTTTTTATTCCCTTTAATGTTTCTTATCTCATCTTTATGGATAATAGTGTTTTGATTAGCACCTATTTCTATATCTTTGTTTTCTCCTACAAATTCATGAGAGTTTTTAGCCACTCTTACTTTATTATCTACTCCTACATTTAAGGTATTGCTTAATCCTACTATGGTATCTTTAGATAAGCCTACATTAGTTAAGTATTCTCCTCCTACATTGACATTTTTAGCTAAGTCTATGGTTTGAGTATGAATCTTTTTAATCCTTTCATTATAAATTCCATCCACTATAGAATCTTTATCATTTAAAATTCTTTGAGTGAAATTATGCTGGACTAATTCATCATAATCCTTTTGGGCTTTTAAATAAATTTGTTCTTTGTCTTTTATATTTGAGAGGGTAAGTTCATTATAACCTTCTTCATTAACACCTATGGTTTTAGAAGAAAGGGAGGTTTGATGATCATTAAAAGGAAGATTAACTAAACTTGGATTGGTCCCATTATACA
>NZ_JAEQBS010000013.1:0-30128 GCF_017846535.1 Campylobacter sp. JH32 | reverse complement strand
TATTCTTGTTGGCGAGAATGAATGTTATACTTGAGATAAATTTTATCATCGATAGTCTTGCTATTTAATTGATGTTTGTAAAAAAGTGTGTGTAATTTATGGCTTGTTTGGGTTTGGGTGGGATTAGATAGTGAGAATTGGTTGGTTTTTGTAAAGATATAGGGTTTGAAACTATGTTTGCAAGATAAAAGAATGAGATATTTGAGATTGTTAAAGCCAAGTAATGATTAAAGATTGGAGAATGAAGGTGTAATCGTATGCATGCTTTCTAAATGATTAAAATAATTAAGTTTTATGTATTTTTCTTTATTGCCTATAATGAAGATTGTATTTTTTGCTCGAGTTAATGCAACATTGATTAAATTTGGCCTAGATGCTACCCAATTTCTAGCATTTTCGTTATTTCCACCTAAGATAAGTATGATTATATCTGCTTCTTTTCCTTGCATTGTATGTATAGTACCAATTTTATCATCTTTTAAATTATTATATTTATTGGCTATATCTTTTAATTTTTGTTTAACATCTACAAATGGCGTAATGATTCCAATCTCTAGATCATATTGAGTAATTTCATCTAAAAGTATGTGTAAATATTCTATTTCCCTTTCATTGCAATTACCATTCCATTGTTCTTCTTTGATATTGTACCAAGTGTTTTGTAATTGTAGGGTGTTTTCATTTTTCTTTCCATATATCATCATACCGCCATATGCGATTTTATTAGATAGTTCAAATATAGGTCGGTCGCAGCGATTATGCACACGCAAGGGAGAGCCTAACCATATTTTTTGACTGTCTTGACAAATATATCTTCCATATGATTGCAAGAAGTCGCATCTACTTTGTAAAGAAGTATTTTTAACATCAAAAGCTTTATCTATATTGAAGTATTGTGTAAAAAAATTATTTATATTGTTTGGAATATTTACAATAGGTTCAAGCTGTAGTGGATCTCCTATTATGATGGCTTTTTTTGTTCTGTATATAGCCCCAATAGCACTTGTTATAGTGCTTTGTCCTGATTCATCGCTGATTAGATATCCAAATTGATTATGTCCTATATCTTTAAAACAAGAGCCAAAAGAAGCATAAGTAGAACTAATTGATGGTATTATAAAAAATAAACTTTTCCATATTTCAACAATTTTATTTTCCGAAAGATTCCTATAGTTGTTGTTTTCTAAAATATCACTTAATACTTCTAAATTTTGAGCAAAATACAGATTATTACTTAGTATGGCTACTTTGTGAAGATTAAGTGCTTTTATAAATAAGTCTTTTCGTGCTTTAGAAAGTTCTGTTGTTTCGCCATTTTCTACCATAAAAAATGAAGATTTTTCCATAGATGCTTCATCATGTAAATAAAATTTTTGGTTGAGAAAAGAGATATGTTTTTCTATATTTTTTACATAATTTTTTCCCATAAGTCTATATGAAAGTAGTTTGTATAGGTAAGTAATAGTATTGATTAAACTGCCACTATTTTTTAGTTTGTTGTAAATTTTTACCTTTTGGATTATATGTTTTTCTTTTTTGTTTTTATCTAGTAGATTATTAACCCTGCGCAATGCTTGGTTGAAATCATTTTTTGCTTGCTCAAAATCTTTACTAGTGAGCTTATTGCTTTTTATATAATTTATAAGACCGATAAATTCATATTCTTTTGATTTAAAATCTTTTAAAACATTGTATATAAAAGAAGATTTATTGGAGTTATTACCCAATATACCACATATCAATCCCCAAGCTTTAACTTCAGTTTTTTTATTTTGGTTTAAAAATCTTGTAGCTATCTCACTAAAATAATCAAGATCTTGAATATAGCTACTATCGATACCATTATTTGTAGGTATTTCTTTGCTTATATTTTCTACAGCATTATTGTTACTAGAAGATAGTATGATCTCATAACCTTTTAGCTTTTCATTTAGCTTATAAATTCCATCCTCTTTTTTTATAATTTCATCATAATTTAGTTTTGAAATTTCTATAGCCCTTTGAGTAATAATACCTGCTATGATATCTTTTACAAGCGTTGTTTTTCCAGTCCCTGGAGGTCCATTGATAGAGTAGATATCGTTATGATCTTTATTCATTTTAAGTATTTTGTTTACTGCAAATTGTTGAGAATACATCAATGCAAATTGACTTACAAAAGAGCTAGGAGCCAATTCATCAATATAGTTTTCCAAAATTTCTAATTGATTTGTTTTTATATCTATGCGTTGTTTTATTTTATTGCTTAGATACTTATCTATCATGGGAAATGTGTTTTCTTCATAATTATTTAAAATATTCGCTAATTCTTGTATATAAAAACTATTTAGAAATACATTTTCATTCATAGTTTTAGTAAGATTAACTGATATTCTAAATTTGTTTCCAAGTAATGGAACATCGTGTTCTATGATTTTGATAGCGTTATTGTAAAATTTATCAATACATATATTTTTAAGCGAAGACAGTTCCTTGGCAATGTTTTGGCTTAGATTAATAAAATCAATATAAGATGATTTTATATTTTCAATATTGTTTATAGCCCATGGTGCAGTGGATAAATAAAAATTTTTCGCATTAAAAACAAAATCATTATCTATTATTGGATTGAAATTTTGATGAATGTTTGAGTTAAATTCATTGAATTTTATAATTTCATTTTCATTTGTAAAATTTAAACGACCATTAAATTTTAGAACAAAAGATGCATATTCTGTATTTAAATTATCGTAAAAATTTTCCAAGTCTTTGTTAATATTAAATTTATTTATAATATTTTCAAATAAGGTTTTATTGTTATAGATGGCACCCTGTATGATAATTTCTACACTATAATCATCTAAATTTTTGTTATTTAAGGTTAAGGCATTGCAAATTTTTTCAATCTTTTCTCGAATATATTGGTTAATATATGAAGTTTCGCATGTATCGCAACAATTGTTTATCTTTTTGATATTTTGAGGTGTTAAATATTCCACAAAAAGTAAATATTTTAAAATATCAATATTGCTACTCAAGTTAAATCCTTAAATAAAAATATATAAACTATATCTTAACATGTTTTTACAAATTTCCATTTTCTTAAAGTAAAATTTTGATAAAATAGAAACTATTTTAAAAAAGGTGCAAGATGAAATTTGAAGCCATAGATGAAAAAGAATTTTTAAATCCTTACTACCGCAAAAAGCCGATTTTAGAAGCAGAGTTAAACGAATTTATTAAAGCTTTGAAAGATTATAAAACAAGCTTAGAAAACAATCTCAAAAACAACGAAGACTCCCTAGTAGCAAACGCTTTAAGCAAATTTTTTGAAAATTTGCATTTTGAGTGTGAGATAAAAAGCATACATAAAGGCAACAGTGGTATGGATCTTGCTTTGAAAAAAGACAAGCAAATTCAAGTCATCGTCGAAGCAAAATTGCCCCATTCTAAAGAATTCTTTAGTCAAAGCAAGCCCAACTGCAAGGCTTTGCACGAGTGCATTTTGTATTATCTTCGTGAAAGAAAGGCTTTAAATTCATCACTCAAGCACATCATCATCACGGATTTTTATCGTTTTTATATCTTTAAGGCGGATTTGTTTGAAGAGCTTTTTAACAAAAACAAGTATTTTAAAGAAGCTTTTGAAAATTTTGAAAGCAAAAATTCTCTTTTTAAGGGCAATACCGATGAATTTTACAAAGAGTGCGAAAAGCTTTTAAGCAGTGAAAAATACCTTGATTCTATCACAAGAAAGGATTTATTTGATGAGCCTAGCTTAAAGGGTGTTTTTATCGATATAAAGCCTATTTTAGAGCAAGAAAAGCCAAGCTTTAGCAAGCTCAAGCCTTTATTTAAAATTTTTTACAAAGACTTTTTGTTAAGTGAGTTTAACCCCAACGATGCAAATTCACTCAACAACGCTTTTTACAAAGAACTTTTATACATCTTAGGGCTTTGTGAGAGCAAACAAAACTCAAAGCTCATCATCGCAAAAAGTGAAGAAAGTAAAGAAGAGCAAGGCACTTTCTACACCGCTATAAATTCTAAGCTTAAAGAAGAAAATTTTGAAACCATCTTAAAACTTTTGATCTTATGGCTTAATCGCATTTTGTTTTTAAAGCTTATAGAGTCAAATTTGGTGCGTTTTAATGATGATAAAAATTTGAAATTTTTAAATTTCAAAAAAATCCCTGATTTTGACAAGCTTAGCGAACTTTTCTTTGAGGTTTTAGCCAAAGAAAAAAGCACGCGAAAGAAAAGCGAATTTGCTTATCTGCCTTATTTAAATTCTTCTTTGTTTGAAAAACAAAGCATAGAAAACACACTTGAAATTTCAAGCTTAAGCAATGACTTAAAGCTTTTTTACTATAAAAACACTGTGCTAAAAGATGATAAATGCAAGGCTAAAAAAGGACAAGTGGGGCTTTTAGAATACTTGTTTGAATTTTTGGATAGCTTTGATTTTGGTAGTGATGATGAGCAAAGCGAAATTTTAAGCCAAAAAGAACTCATAAGCTCAAGCGTTTTAGGAAATGTGTTTGAAAAACTCAATGGCTACAAAGAAGGGAGCTTTTACACGCCAAGCTTTATCACTTCTTATATGTGTAAAGAAAGCATCACAAAAGTTGTGCTTGATAAATTCAACGCTCAATTTGATCTTGATGCTAAAGATATAAGCGAACTAAGAAAGTCTTTAAGAAAAGAAGACAAAAAAGCACAAAAAGAGCTTTTAAATTCCATAAAAATTTGCGATCCTGCGGTGGGAAGTGGGCATTTTCTAGTTTCTGCTTTAAATTGTTTGCTGAGTATCTATGATGAGCTAAATCTTTTTGATGAAGAATTTTATCTAGAAGTGCAAAACGATGAAATTCTCATCACGGGTAGAAAAGGCGAGTTTATAGAGTATAAACGCCCAAGTACGCCTAAAGATAAAGCCCATCTTATCCAACAAGAACTTTTTCACACTAAAAAAGACATCATAGAAAATAACCTTTTTGGAGTCGATATCAACCCTAACTCATGCGAGATCACCAAGCTAAGGCTTTGGATAGAGCTTTTAAAACATAGTTTTTATCAAAGCTTTGATGATGAGAATTATCACGATCTTAAAACATTGCCAAACATCGATATAAACATAAAATGCGGAAATTCTTTGGTATCTTACTTTGAAACAGGCAAAAGCCTAAACCACTATCCTAACATCAAAGAACGTATGGGCAAATACAAACGCATAGTAAAAGACTATAAAGAAGGCTTTTACACAGATAAAAATCTCATTGCCAAGGAAATAAAAAATCTCCAAGAAAGCTTTAAAAATTTTTGTTTGAAAGATAAATTTAACAAAGAGATCAAACAGCTCACAAATGGGGCAAACGAGTATTCTAAAAAATACGGCGATTTTTTAGCCGATGAACATCACGATGAAAAATTTAAAAGCTTTTTTTCTAAAAATATGTTTGAATTCAGTTTTGATGAAAAAGAAGCCACAAAAGAATTTGCAAATCTTAAAAAAGAATACGACAATATCTTCAACCTAGAAAGCAATCATCCTTTTGAATGGCGTTTTGAATTCCCTGAAATTTTGGACGATGATGGAAATTTCAAAGGCTTTGATCTCATCATCGGCAATCCACCTTATATAAAAGAAGCTGAAAATAAAGAACTTTTTACCAATACAAAAAAGTTAAGAACTTATCAAGGAAAAATGGATATTTGGTATCATTTTGTAGGGCGTGGATTTGATATACTTAAGAATAATGGATATTTAGCATTTATCGCTACAAATAATTGGGTTACAAATTCAGGAGCTAAAAAACTACGCAATATAGTTTTAGAAGAATCCCAAATTTTAAGCCTTGTTGATTTTAGTTCTTTTATGGTGTTTGATTCTGCAAGTATACAAACGATGATTATGAGTTTTCAAAAAATAAAACCGCCTAAAAATTACGAATTTCATTTTGCTAAAATCACAACCCAAACTCCAATTTATGAAGATGCTCTAAGTCTTTTAAAAAATGAAAAAACCCAAAACAATGAAATTCTAAAGATAAATTTAACTCCAAAAAAATTCATAGATAAAACTTTAAATTTTACAAAAAGTGATTATGAAGAACTTTTCAATAAAATTCAAAAATATGGGAAATTTTATCTTGAAGAAAGGGAAGTGGCACAAGGAATAGTTTATCCTCAAGAAAATATAAATAAAAAATCTTTAGAAATTTTAGGAAATAATTTTTATTTAGGACAGGGAATTCAAAAATTAACAAATGAAGAAGTAGAAAATTTAAATCTTTTAAAAAATGAAAAAATACTTTTAAAACCAATTTTTGAAAGCGATAATATTCAAAAATATTTTGTAAAAAGATATAATTATTTTTGGGTTATTTATACAAATTCATCTTTTAAAAATCCAAATTCTATGGATAATTATCCAAATTTGAAAAAACATTTAGATAAATTTAAAAAGGTTATTACTTCTGATAATAAACCTTATGGTTTGCACCGAGCAAGAGATGAAAAATTTTTTACAGGAAGTCCTAGAATAGTAGCACTTAGAAAATGCGTAGGTGAGCCTAAATTTAGCTATGTTGATTTTGATTGTTATGTGTCAGCAACTTTTTATGTGATTAAAACTCAAAGAATTAATGTTAAATATTTAACTGCTATTTTAAATTCAAAGCTTATAGCATTTTGGTTGAAACATAAAGGAAAAATGCAAGGCAATAATTATCAAATTGACAAAGAGCCTTTACTAAATATCCCTATAGTAACTATAAATTCCAAAAATCAAAAAATAGCTGATGAGTTTATAAATTTAGTCGATGAGATTTTAAAAGCCAAAGAACAAGACAAAAACGCAAACACCCAAGAACTAGAAAACAAAATCAATTCTTTGGTTTATAAACTCTATAACTTAACTGAAGAAGAAATAAAAATCATTGAAGGAAGATAGTATGAAATATAAATGGATAGTTAAAAATGCTTATATTAACTTCAAGCTTAATAATTTATATATGCTAATTAACCCTTCACATAAAATCTATCTTAAAAAAGATATGTGTTATTGTTTTGAAATTTATATAAAATATAGAATTTTTAACAATTGTATTTTAGTTTGTGATATGTTGGATAATTGGTGGAAATTGATTTCTTCAACTCTTCATTTAGATAAAAGTCATATAAAATATAACTATCTTTCAAATACATTTATTGTAAGTGATTTTGAGCTTGGAATTAAACTAGAATCTAATTTGCTAACAAAATTTAATTTTGAATTTTATAATGGATTGATTCTCAATCAATTATCAATTACCAATGGACTATCCCTTAAAAGAGAAAACTATAATAAATCTTTGAAATTTTCAAATTGTAAATTTAATAAAGAGTTTTGTATCGCTAGAATTAATATTAGCAAACAAATTGTTTTTGAAAATATATACTTTCTCGAAAATGTCTTTATTGAATGGGTAAATTTTAATGAAAATTCATGCCTAAGGTTTTTTAAATGCAATTTTAAAAAGCAATGTAATTTTAAATATAATATTTTTTACAATGAAATTGATTTTTTGGATATTTACGCTAAAGAATTAATTTTAGAACAAAATATATTTAATAAATTTTTATATATCCAAAATTCCACCATTAATAATATTAATTTGTGGAAAAATAAATTTAAAAATAGATGTTATTTTATGGATTCTGTTTTTGGAAACAAAAACAATGAAAATATTAAATTAAATTTTTCAAATGCTCATTTTGAAGATAATGCTTATTTTAATAATTCTGAATTTTATAGTTATGCTGATTTTCACGAGTGTGAATTTGATGATATAGCTTGTTTTTATGGAGTAAAGTTTTATAAGGCTCCGAATTTTAGCGCTTGTTATTTTAAAGAACCAAAAGCTGTAAATTTAATCAATGTCGATATAGATAAGCTAGATTTTAAATCAGTGGAGAAATATATAGAAGATAATTATAAAGATGAAAGTTACAAAAACGAAACCAAAGGAATACAAGATGAAAAAGAGATTTTTAAAATTCAAAATGAATATAGATTAAGATATGCTAAAAATTTAAAAGATTCTTTCAGGGTTATAAAAGATGTTTTAATCACTCAAAATAATACCTTAGAAGCTCAAGAATGGCATAAATTAGAACTTTATGCGAAAGAGAAAGAATTGGAAATTCAATTAAGTAAAAATAAAAATGACAATTTAAAAAAAGAATCTAAAAATCAAGTATATAATCCTAAGGATTATGAAAAAATAAATTCTTCAAGACTAAAAACATTAAAATCAAAATTAATGCCTTTAATTTTTTATTCTTTATTACCAATGGCGCATACATTATTTTTACCATTTCATTTTATTTTTATAATAGTACAAATAATAGCAAAAATATTAAAATTATTTTATTATTTTTATATATCTTTTAGGCCTTTAGAATGGAATAAGTTTATAATTTTTTGGAAAGTAAAATTTAATCATTGTATAAAAAAATTAATGACTTTTGGAAGAAAAATGCTAGATTTTACTTTATGGTTTGATTGTATTTTATTGCAAGTTTATAGGAATACTAGTAATCATCATACAAATTTCTTAAAAATTTTAAATTTTACGATTTTAATGATTTCATCATATGCTATTTTTGGCTTATTATTTTTAAATAATATGGATTTTATATTATCTTTTGGTCCAATGACAATAGCTGCAATGAATTATATCGTTTTATTAATGTTATTAATTATTTTTATTAGCCTTACAAGGCAATTATATCAACATGGTGCTATTTTATTATTTCTTATTTATGGTCTTTTTATAATCAGCATAGTATCATTTTTATCACCAATATACATTCCAGCTTTTTATTTTTTAATTTATTTTGTAGGTATATTAATTTCCTATCTTTTATTTATCTGTAAAATTAAACTTTTTGTTTTTATTTCGAGATTGTTTGCCTATATTTGTCTAATTGGGGTTGTTATTTTAAAACCTCAACTTATCAATCCTTTTGTAGGAATTTTTTCATCGGATAAACTTTATGAAAGTAAATTTGAAAAAAGGTTAAATGATTTAAATACGAGTGCTATTATAAATCTAGCAAGCATATTGCAAAATGATTTTAATCTCCATTTAAAAGATCAAAATATTTCTTTTACAGAGTTAAATTCAGCTAAAGCTTTGATAATAGCAAATAAAGAAAAATTAAAAGAAATTTTATCTAAAGTGTATAATGATAAATATGTAAGTGATTATAAAAAGGTTTTAAATGAACTAGAAAATAACACATCAAATGTAAAAAATATCATAGAAGAGATAGACAATAAAAACAACAATAGCGTTGTATCTGCTCAACTTAATAAATTTTTAAAATTAAATTTTAATCAAGAAATAGATATTTTATATGCGATAAAAAGTAATTTTTCTATATCTGAAAAACTATCACCTGAGCAAATGGCTCTTTTTGATCAAAAAGACAGTCAAGATAAATTAAAAAGTGTCTTGGCTCTTTTGAAATTTAAATCAAGTTTTGAAGGGATTTTAAAGATTATAAATCAAGACGAGATTACAGAAAACACCATAAAATCCACTGGTGTTTTATATGGCATTATACTTTTGCTTTGTATATTTTCACTCCAAAAGACCGCGCGAAAAAATTCTATAGTGCCAAGTTAAAATGATGTAATAAAAAAAATGAAAGGTTAAAAATGACAAATACACAAATCAATGACAAGATTTTAGAACTAGCTAATTATTTAAAAATAGACAATAAATGTGTTGCCCATAATGCTAGATTACAATCCATACAAATCAATGGTGCTGTTATAAAGAATTTTAGTTTTAAATTATTTAATGAGTATAAATTATCATTTTTCAATTGCAAATTTTTATGTGAAATAAACGAAGCTCCTGGTTTTTTCGAGATAGAAAATCCAGTTTATATCTATGGTTGTACTTTTGAAGAAAATGTTATTTCATATAATATCAAATTTAAAAGCAATGTGGTTATAGCTTATTGTCGTTTTAATAAAAATTTTTATTTTGAGGCAAATACATTTTGTAATTCGTCTAATTTTGAAAGAAATTTTTATAATTATGCTAGTTTCAAAAAAAGCCATTTTGAAAAAAATGTAACTTTTTATAATTCTACTTTTAAAGGTTTAGATTTTTCACAAGCAATTTTCAATGAAAATTTAAATATAGTTAATACAAAATTAAATTTTACTTTTTCTAATTTAGAAGAAAAAATTGAACAAGAATATGAAGAGTTTAATAAAAATAAAAAAGAAGAAGATCAAAAATCCTTAGATAAATTTGCAAATGATTTTAGAGATTCTTTTAGGACTTTTAAAAGTGCTTTGATAAAAGATAATAATGCCTTAGACGCTTCAAATTTTCATAAATACGAGCTTTATTGTAAAGAGATAGAGCTAAAACAAAATTGGGGTAAAAAAGGTGAGAATGTAAAAAATACGACAGATTTAGAAAAAAATGTTTCGAGAATTCGGGATTTTGTGGATTTTTTACTTTTAGGATTTTATAGAAAGCTTTGTGATCATCACACAGACTTTTTAAAGGTTTTTAATAATCTTATATTATTAATTGCTTTGTATGCTTTGTTTGTTTTTGGTTTTACTTGGCTTCACGATGATAAACTAGAAGATACAAGAGCGATTTTAACTTTATTTGGATTTTTTGATAAATTTAGGCTTTATTTTGATATCATAAGTGCTATTTTTGTAGTTTTTGGATGTGGTTTTTTTGTTTGGAAATTAAATTCATATGAAAAGAAAAACAATGTCTCAAAAAAACAAAACATAAATTTTATATATATCATTGGTGATTTTTGGAATTTGACTAAAAGCTTATTTTTTGCATCCTTTATCCCTTGTGTTTTTTATGTGTTATTTTCATTATTTGGATTTTTTTTAAATTTAGGTAAAGACTTTGGATATTCACTACTTATAAATACTTTGTTTGTTAGTTTATATATTTGTTTAGTTTATACCAAATCTTTGTTTTTTGGTAGATATGTGGTGCTTATCTTTTCATATATAGTATTTATTATAATGCTCATAAAACAACCTAATGTAATTCACCCTTTAATAGGAAAAATCGCAAACGAATCTGATAAATTTTTTAATTATCCAAGCTTAATAGTGCTAAACATACTATATACCATACTTTTAGCTTTAGTTCTTTTCTCACTCCAAAAAACCGCACGAAAAAATTCCATAGTGCCAAGCTAAGCCTTAAAGCTTAGCTTGAAAATTCATCATCAGTCTTTCAAATAGTATTCTATAGTAGAAACCACTCTTATGGTTTTGATGTAAGGTGTGTTTTTATCTCTGTTGCTGATGCTAAATTGCCCTTGAGAAGCCTTTTTTATCTTGCCTAGGCTACTGTTTGAGTCTTGGGCGAATTTTATTGCTGAATTTCTAGCATTGAGCGTGGCTTCTTCTATCATTTGGGGTTTGATTTCATTGAGTTTTGTATAAAGGTATTCTATCTCATAATCCTCTATTTTAGTCACTATGCCAAGCTTTCCAAGGCTTGAAATTTTTTCTAGTATGCTTTTTCCAAGCTTTACATTTTGAGTATAGATGAGTAAATTCGCAGTGCCTATGTATCGGTATGCAGCTTGAGTGTCGTTGCTATAAGGATCACTTAGGCGATCGATGATGTTGGGTGAGTTGTAGCTGATCTCGTCTGATTTTACGCCTTGTTCTTCTAAAAATCGTATGATATTTTGTTTATCAGACTCTAGTTCTTCGTATAAATTTGCAAGGTTGTTGCCTGATCTCGTGAATTTTATAGGCAGTATCAGGGTATCTGCTTCCACATCTTTTTGGCTCAGTCCTTTTACAGTGACACTTCTTTCAAGTGTTTTGAAGTCGCTTAAAGCCTTGTTAAAGCCAAAGGCTAGGATCACACTTGCCAAAACCACCGCCACCGATATAAAAAGGGAGTTTGTTTTCATATTTTTCCTTTGGGATTTTTTTTACCTAGAAAATATATCATATTTGCCACCAAGACACAAGCACACATTACACAAGCAAGGATTATCGGTGTGTTAGCATCTAAAGCACTGACTACAGAGGAGATGAGTCCTGCTAGGGCAAATTGTATAAAGCCAAGCACCGCAGAAGCGGTTCCGCTATGCTCTTTAAATCTCGCCATAGCTAAAGTCGTGGTATTGGGTGCGATAAAGCCAAGCATAGCGATACTTGTAAAAATACTTGCTTCAAAAAGAAATAAATTCGGATACAAAAAGGCATTGATAAGTAAGATCAAAGTCGATACAAACATGATCATCAAGGCTTTAGAAAGTATTTTTTCACTTTCAAATTTACGCACTAGCCTTGCATTGATATTTGCACAGATGACAAAGCCTAGAGCATTTGCTCCAAAAAGCATGCCAAATTGTTGCTCGCTTAAGTCAAAAAATTCTGTAAATACAAAACTCGAACCCGTGATATAAGCAAACATCGCAGCTAAAGCCAAAGCAGCACAAAAGACATAGGTTAAAAAGCGTTTATCTTTTAAAACAAATTTATAGCTTTTCATCGCTTCTTTGTGGGAGAATTTTTTATTTTTAAGGTGTGGTGCGGATTCTTTTAAGCCAAAAAGTATCATCAAAAAAAGCAAAATTCCCAAAGCAAACAAAGTCGTAAAAATGCTATGCCATGAAAAATACTCCAGCAAAAAGCTTCCAAAAGTCGGCGAAAGCATAGGAGCAAGGGAGCTAAATACCATCATCAAAGCAAAGATCCCCGCAGCTTCTTTGATCTCAAACAAGTCATTTACAATAGCCCTTGCGATCACTACTCCCGCACAGCCTCCTAGTGCTTCAAAAAATCTCAAAGCGATAAAGGCATAGATATTGTCGATAATCACACAAAACAAGCTTGAAACGATAAAGAAGAAAATTCCTACCAAAGCAGGAATTTTACGCCCAAAGATATCGCTTAAAGGCCCATATATGAGTTGCCCTAAGGCAAAGGCGACAAAAAAGCTTGCAAGGCTAAGTTGAGTCAGTGCTTTAGAAGTATGAAAGCTTTGCTCTACATGGCTAAGTGCAGGCAAATACATATCTGTAGAAAGCGGTGCTATGCTTGACATCAAAGCAAGGATGATGACGAGTTTGAGCTTTGAAAAGCCGTGAATTTTAGTGTGTTTTTGCATTTGTAATCCTAATTATTTTTAAAACAAGGATTTTAACAAGTCAATCTTAGAATAATCTTTGTTTTTCTATGTTAAATTTATATAAAAATTCTCAAGGAAGTCTTTATGTCAAATTTAAATCAAAACGAGCAAATCAAATGCCCAAATTGTGGAAGTTTTATCGATATCAGCACTGCTTTATATGCTCAAATTTTAGACAAAGCCAAGCAAGAAATGCTTAAGCAAAAAAAAGAATTTGAAGATGAGGTCAATGCCAAAAGAGCCGAATACACCAAAGCTTTTAATGACTTAAAAGCCCAAAAGATAGAGCAAGAAAAACTTATAAGCGAACAAGTAAGCCAAAAACTTCTTTTAGAAAAACAAAAATTCGAGCAAGAATTGCTAACACAAAAGCAAAATTTCCAAAAAGAATTCAGTGAGAAGTTTAACAAAGAGCATGAAAATGAGATGAAAATCATGCAAGAAGAATTAGAAAAAAAGAGCAAAGAACTTAGCGAATTTTTAAGCATAAAAGCTGAAAATGAAAAGCTAAAAAGAGAGCAAAAAGAAAACGAAGAAAGGCTTAAATTTGAGGTTAAAGAAGAGGCGTTTAAAGAATTTAAAGAACAAGAAGGCAAAAAACTAGAGCTTGAAAGAGAAAAAATGCGTCTTGAATTTCAAAAAAGCACTCAAGAGCAAGATCTTAAATACAAAGAATTAGAAACAAATTTTAAAAGCGTAGCTCAAAAGCTAGAGGACGCACAACGCAGGATAGAGCAAGGCTCACAGCAACTCCAAGGCGAAGCAGCAGAGCTACTCATAGAAGAATATATCCAAAACGAATACATCGGTGATGAGGTAAAAGAAGTGCCAAAGGGAGTAAATGGGGCGGATTGTTTGCATATCGTAAAAGACAGCTTTGGCAATATTTGCGGTAGTATTTTGTATGAGAGCAAACGCACTAAAGAGTTTAATAAAGAATGGATCGACAAGCTTAAGCTTGACAGCATAGCCGCTAAAAGTGATATAGCGGTTTTAATCACCAAAACCATGCCTAAAGACAAGCAAAAAACACATTTTAAAGAGGGGATTTTAATCTGCACTTTTGCTGAATTTAAAGGCGTTTTAGCAGTGCTTAGAGAAAGCATTATAAATTCTTATAAACTCAAAAATGCTTTGCAAAACAAAGATGAGAAAAATCACATTTTATACGAATACTTAAATTCCAAGGAATTTAACACGCAAATCACTTTTATACTCAAAACTTACCAAAATATGAAAGAAGAGCTAGAAGCAGAAAAAAGAGCCTTGCAAAATATATGGAAAAAAAGAGAAAGAGCCATAGAAAATTTAAGCTTTAATTCTACTGCCATAGTGAGTTCTTTAAATGCTATATTTAGCGACTTGCAAGGCGGGAATTTGATAGGCGAAGAAGGGCTTAAAAGCTTGGAAAATTTGGCTAAAGATGAGGATTAAATTTTGATGATTTTTTCTTCTATTAGCTTGAGATTGTTTTCTAAATTTTTGAAATTTTTCTCTAGACTTTCTTTTAAGTCTATGAAAAAAGGATTTGTTAGAGTGGCAATAAGATAGTGATTGTCCTTAGAAAAAATATGATTTAGGGTGAAATTTTTATCTTGTAACTTAACATAAATTTTCTCTTCATCTTCAAAGCTAGGATTTTTGCTAGGCTTTAAAATTTCAAGCAAAATTCCACAAAAAAAGCGTTTGTTTTCATCGATGAAGTTAATATCATAAATTTTAAATTCTTTAAATTCAAAGCAATTTTGGCTTTTAAAATCCTTTAAATTTTCGCTAAGTTCTAGTTTTAAAAAATCTTTTTGGCTTAAACTTTCTTTTCTAAATTTAGCCCCAAAACGACGCAAAAATAAATTCAAAGCATCGATTTCTAATTCTTTTTTTGCAAGTTTGAGTTTTTTAGCTGTAAGGCGAAAGAAGAAAATACCTACAAACACAGCAAGGATGAGGGCTATTAAAATATCTTTTGTAAAAACAAAGGCTAAAAAGCCCACAAGTAAAGCTTCTACAACGCTTAAGAATTTTAAAATTCCTAAGCGTTTGAGTATATAAAGTCTTTTATTTTCTAAGCTTTTTAAGTCCATTAAGATTTTGCTTTTTCCATTCTTTTTCTTTGAGTTGGATCAAGATAGCGTTTGCGAACACGCACATTTTGAGGTGTAACTTCTACAAGTTCATCTTCTTCTATCCACTCTAAAGCTCTTTCAAGGCTTAATTTTCTAGGCGGTACAAGCTTGATCGCATCATCGCTTCCGCTTGCTCTTACATTGGTAAGATTTTTTCCTTTGATAGGATTAACATCTAAGTCATTTGGACGAGAGTGCTCACCTATAATCATCCCTGTATATACTTTGGTTTGAGGTTCTATGAAAAGCACCCCGCGCTCTTGAAGGTTAAACAAAGAATACCCCAAAGCCACGCCATTTTCCATAGAGATCAAAGCACCATTGTTACGCTTTTCAACTGCACCACTAAAAGGGCGGAATTCTAAAAAGCTATGGTTCATTACGCCTTCGCCTTTGGTATCGGTTAAAAATTGAGATCTAAAGCCTATAAGTCCGCGTGCAGGAATTTCAAATTCAAGTCTTGTTTGTCCATCGCCTGTAGGTGCCATAGTTTTCATTTCAGCTTTTCTTTTTCCAAGCTTTTCTATCACTGCACCACTAAATTCTTCAGGCACATCGATAACTAAATGTTCAAATGGTTCTGTCTTAACCCCATCTTCAACTTTTACGATAACTTCAGGTCTTCCCATGCAAAACTCAAAGCCCTCACGACGCATATTTTCAGCTAAAATAGTGATTTGAAGTTCGCCCCTACCACTTACTTTAAATTTGCCTTCGCCTGTGCTTTCGTATTTCATCGCGATATTGGTTTTCATTTCAGCTTCTAAGCGTTCAGCGATTTTGTTTGAAGTCACATGCTTTCCTTCAGTTCCTGCTAAGGGACCATCATTTACTGAAAATACTATGCTTAAGGTTGGTTCTTCGATGTGTAAAGGATCAAGTGGCATAGGATTGTTTGGATCTACAACGCTATCGCCCACATCTAAAGCTTCAAAACCTGCGATCGCAACGATATCGCCACTGCCTGCTTCTTCTATATCCATTTTTTCTAAGCCCATAAAACCGATGAGTTTTGAAATTCTACCATTTACTTTAGTACCATCGGCTTTTGCGAGCATTACACTTTGATTTTTCTTTACAACGCCGTTGAAAATTCTAGCAATGCCTATTTTACCTACGAAGTTATCATATCCTAAAGTAAAGACTTGAAGTTGTAAAGGATTGTCATTAGTACCGCTTGGAGCTGGAACGCGCTCGAGTATGGTTTTAAAAAGGGGCTCCATATTGTCGCTTTCATCGTTTAGATCAAGCTTAGCATAACCATTTTTTGCTGCAGCATAAACGATAGCAAAGTCAAGTTGCTCATCGTTTGCATCTAAAGCTACAAAAAGATCGAAAATTTCGTTGATTACTCTTTCAGGATCAGCAGCTGGTTTGTCGATTTTGTTGATTACAACTATAGGTTTTAGTCCTAAAGATAGGGCTTTTTTAACCACGAATTTAGTTTGTGGCATAACGCCTTCTTGCGCATCGACTAAGAGCAAAACCCCATCGATCATTTTTAAAACACGCTCTACTTCTCCACCAAAATCGGCATGGCCTGGAGTGTCTATGATGTTGATTTTTGTGCCTTTATAATTGATAGCTGTATTTTTTGAAAGTATGGTGATACCGCGTTCTTTTTCTATATCGTTACTATCCATAACGCGTTCTGAAATTTGTTCTCTTTCACTAAAAGTACCTGATTGTTTTAGTAGTTCATCTACCATAGTGGTTTTACCATGGTCAACGTGGGCTATAACTGCGATATTTCTAATATTTTCCAAGATGCTCTCCAAATTTAAATTCAAAGCCAAAATTATATAGAACTTTTGCTTAATTTTTCAAAAAGCAAAAGTTGGAACGATTCTTGCTTCTAGTTTGTCTAGATATCATTTTTAAAAAGGAAGTTAAAATGTCAAAACCATTAAATACAGAGTTTTTTATAGAACTTGATACTCCAGTAATCAACAGAAAAAGTGAAGTATTGCTTCAAGTTTTAGATCTTTTAGAAACTTTAAAATCTAATCAAAATGAAAAAATGGCAAGAATATCAAGCGAGCTTACAGAGCTTTTGGAAAATGAAGAAAATCTTGAAAAAATTACGAGGGCTCAAAATTTAGAAGAGCTTTTGGATATTTTAGTTGCTTTAAATGAAGATAAGATGATCAAAGTATATGAAAATGCTTATTTAAAAGAAAGATTTCCTCATTTAGCGTCAAGTCAATTTTTAAAATAATTAAGGAACCATCATGTCAAATTTGACCCCAAGTAATGACATTTTAAATCTTACTCCAAGCAAGACAAATACAACCCATAGTTCATCGAGCAAAACTAAAGAGCAGGATTTAAAAAAATCTGACAATACAACACAAGATGATACAGAGAGTTTTTTAAATTCTTTACTCAATTCTATCGAAGAAACAAATGAGTTTTTGCCTGATCATATGAAAATCAGTAAAAAAGAAGTTGTTAATGAAGCTATGGATAAATTACAAAATGGGGTTTTTAGCGAGAGTGATAAAATAAGTATTTTTGAATCTGCTTCTTTTATGCAAATTTTATCTTTGCTTGACAAGTTAAAAGCAGATACGGCCGATATCAAACTTGCCAATCTTTCCACCCAGCTTTCTCAGCTTGTAAAAACAGAAGCTAATTTTAATGCTTTAAAAAGCGCAAGCAATCTTAGCGAGCTTTTAAATATAGCTAAGGATTTGGGCTTAAATGTAAAAAATATCAAAGTAGATCGTTTGCTAGATCTTAAGGCTACTTTTCCAAATTTGGATAAGGCTAATTTCTTTAAAGGCGCAGTGGATAATGTTTTTAAAGAGATTATAAACAATAAACTTGCTCATATCAGTAAAAATTTAAACCAAAATGTGCAAAATTTAAATCACACTCCACATGCTAATCTTAGTCAAAATTCTAAAATGACAAAAAAAGATGATACTTCTTTGCTTTCTCAAACTTTAAAGAATTTAGATGCTATCATTTCAAGCAAAAAAGAAAAAAATGAAGTTAAAAACGATAATGTTAAAATTCAAACAGATGGTGAAACAGCAGAATTAAAAAATACTTCTAAAAATTTAACTCATAGCGAGTCTTTAAAAGAGCTTGAACAAGAAAATTTAACCAACAATGATAAAAAAATTCCAAGCCAAGAGGTGCAAAATAAAGAACAAAGCAAAGAGTTTAAAAATGATAAAAATACACTCTTAAATGAGTCTTTAAAAAAAGATGATAAAGAATTAAAAAATGCAAATAAAGCTAATGTGCAAGATTTAACACCTAGCAAAAATAATACCACACAAGATAAGTTGCCAATGCAAGATAAAGTATCAGCACGAGATAAAGCATTAACTCAAGAAAAGATAATTCCACAAGAAAAAGTATCAACACAGGAAAAAACCTTGCCCCAAGATAAAGTATTGATACAAGAAAAGCCTCTTAATAACAAAGAGGGTTTAAATCAAGAAACAAACAATATCAAAAATATAAAAGATTTAAACCAAGCGTTGGATAAAAATAATAATCTAAGTGAAAATCCTAAAGAACAGGTTAAAAACGAAAATACAAATTTTAACAAAACTTCCAACAAAGAAAATGTAAGAGATTCTCAAAATTTGAGCTTGAATTTAAGCCCAAAAGATCTTAATCTCAATAAAGACAATACAAATTTCACTCACTACACTAATAAAGAAAATTATACACAAGAGCAAGGTAAAATACAGAGTGAGAATACCGAAAAAAATCCTTTAGATGATTTAAATTCTTTAGTGAAAGATTTAAATAAAATTTCACAAAACAATACTAAAAATATCACTCCTAAGGAAACCTTACAACATTTTTCGCAGGATTTAAAAGCAGCAATGGAGCAATACAAAGCCCCAATCACCAAGCTTAGTATCACGCTAAATCCTCACAATCTTGGAGAAGTTGAGGTAACTTTGGTACAAAGAGGAAACAATCTTCATATTAATTTTAATTCCAATACCAATGCAATGAATTTATTTATTCAAAATCAAGCCGAGTTTAAAAATTCTCTTGTAAATATGGGATTTACTGGACTTGAAATGAATTTTAGCGATCAAGGTAAAAGAGAGCAAAATCAAAATCAAGGAAAAAATCGAAGCGGATATGGTTTTAAAGATGCTTTAGATGGAAAAAATGAAAGTGAAAAAGTCAATCTAGAGCTTGTTTTAGCGAAGTATTTCTAAGTTGGAACACTTATTGCTTTTATTAAAAAAAGACTTAAATATAAAAAGGAGTTTATAATGTTAACTTCATCAGATTGGACTATGACAAATACAAATACTAATACTGCTGCTACCACCACTAGCACAAGTACTACTTCAGATACAAGTTCAACCAGTAGTTCAGGTCTTGTTTCTAATCCAAATGCAACGCTTGATAAAGATGCGTTTTTAAAACTTCTTTTGATCGAGCTTCAGCACCAAGATCCAACTGATCCTATGGATAGTGACAAAATGCTTACGCAAACTTCTCAATTATCAGCACTTGAAATGCAACAAAATACAAATACTACCATGCAAAAAATGGTTGAAACTATGCAATTACTTTCAAATTCTTTTAGCACAAGCATGAGTACTTCAGCTATCGGAGCTATAGGAAAGATGGCAACTGTTTCAGATAACAAAATCAAGCTTACAGGTTCAGATGAGATTATCGCGCTTAAAATGTATTTGCCTGAGGATTCGGATGAAAATGGGGTTACTTTGGAAGTATACGATAGCAACAACAAGCTTGTATTTAGTGAAAAAAGTGGCGAACAATCTGTTTCTCAAGGGCTCTTTACGATGGAGTGGCCAGGAAGAAATAACGATGGTGTTTATGCGGGTGATGGCGAGTATACTGTTAAAATGGTTTATAACAATAAAAATGGCGAAAAAATCACTGCAAATTATGGTACTTACCCTATAGAAGGAATTGTTTTTAAAGAGGGTATTGCTTATGCAAAAATGGCGGGTCAAGAAGTTCCTTTTGATGCTATATCAGAAATCACTGATTATAAATTAAGCTCTTCTTCTAGCACGGGAAGCGGTAGTTCAGGAAGTGGTTCAAGCGGAGATTCTTCTGGATCTACAGAAGATGGCGACAAAGAGGAAAAGGCTTAAGCCATGATGACTTCATTTTATAATGGCGTTTCAGGAGTTAAAACCAATAGCTTTGGTATAGATGTTTATGCGAACAATATCGCAAATGTCAATACCACAGGCTTTAAATACTCAGATGCGCAATTTAAAGACATTTTTTATAGCACCATAACAACCCAATCCACTAACCCTGCCCAAGGAGGCTATGGAAGTGGTGCGGCTTCTTCTCAAGTCGTTTTTGAACAAGGTTCACCTGTAGCAAGTGAGGGTGAATTTGATGTGGCACTTCAAGGAAAAGGTTTTTTTGGTGTTTTGGGTGCTGATGGAGAAGCTTATTATACCCGAAATGGAGCCTTTAGAAGAGATGCTGCTGGAAATTTGGTAGATTCTTATGGAAATTTTGTTTTAGGAACTATGAATCCTGCTTTTGCTGGAGTGAGTTATAGTGATAGAGTCGCGGGGCTTATGGGGGATTATCTTAACACAGGAACTCCTGTAAATAGTGGCTTTACCGTAAATTCAAATGACGCTTTTAACATAGGGACAACGGCTTCACAAGGAGTGATTAAAGTTCCTGTGAATATGTATTTGCCTCCGCAAGTAACTCAAAATGTAAAATGGAGTGGAAGTTTAAATACGAATGCAACAACAGAAGTGGTTAAAGTCGATCTTGATCCTGCGAAATTTAATGTCCAAAAGACTGAAGATGGCAAATATGTAGTGAGCGGTAGTGTTAGCAAAGAAGATGTGTTTAGTGCTAAAGCGGGCGATAGGATTATTTTAAATTTCACTGATGATAATGGCGTAAAAACAAGCTTTGAAGCAACTTTAGATGAAAATCTAAATTTTAAAAGCAATGAGCTTGATTTAAAAGGTTTGGATCCTAATAGTATAAAACTTGAAACAGCGCAAATTTCAACAGAGCAACAAAAAGCCAATAAAGATATTTTAGAATCCCCTATTTATAATGCAGATGGAAGTAAAAGCACTTTAAGGGTTACACTTGAAAGAGTTTTACCGCAAGAAGGCGATAATATACAATATAAAGCTATTGCACAAATTTATGATTCTAATGGCAATGCCGTAGGCAATCCGACTGAAGGAAATATGGTTTTTGATAAAAATGGTGCTTTGCTTCAAAACAATATTACAAGCATTGCAAATCCAAATGGTGGAACAATTAATATTGATTTAGGTTCTCCTTATGATGCTAACAAGCCTGGTTCGGGTTATAGTGGGATTTATATTAAAGAAGGCGTCGAAAAAAATGTAGTTACACAACAAGATGGTGTAGCTGAAGGGTTTTTTGAACAATATAATATATCCGATGATGGAAGTATAGTTGCGCAATTTAGCAATGGCAAAAATGCCATAGTTGGAAAGCTTGCTTTATATAATTTTATCAATGAGCAAGGATTGGTTGCTATGGGAGATAATATTTTTGCAGCAACAGCCAATAGCGGAGATGCTAGCTTTATCATGAAAGATGGACAAGTGATCAATACAGCTAAATTTAAAGGCGGATTCTTAGAACAATCAAATGTTGATTTAAGCGCAGAGCTTTCAAACCTTATCGTAACTCAAAAAGCCTTTGATGCAAGCTCAAAAAGTATCACTACAAGTGATCAGATGATACAAAAAGCCATTAATATGAAAAGATAATTCTTAGGAATTATCTTTTTCTAATTTTTCAAAAATAATTTTAATTTTTTCTATGTCGCTTTCGCTATAATTATGGCTTGATTTAATATAACTTACTTGCTGTCCTTTTTCAAGATATAAAACCTTTTCATAGTCTTTTAAATTTATATGATGTTTTAGTTCAAGGTTGGTGTTTGTGTTAGGATAAAATTTTAAAAAATTATCCTCTCCGATATTTTCGGCTTTTATGTATATTTTTACATTGTAAACCATTTCATTTAAGAAATTTAATTTCGCATCAATTTGATATTTTAATTTTATAAATTTTTTATACGAAATGCTAAGATGATTGTATTTTTTTATGATATCGTGATAAAGATTTGAAAATTTCATTTCTATGGTGCTAGGATTTTTAGTCTTTTGAAGTTTGATGATTTTGATTTGATTTTTGATTAGATAATCATAGTAATTTTGCATTTTGCTTATGGTGTCATCAAGCTTACTTTTTATTTTAAGGCTTAGATTTTTAAGATTTTCGCATTCTGTATCTGAGTTGTTTTCAATAGAAACTAGTGGTGAAACTACAATATTGTTTTTAAATTTTATATTGTTTGTTATGATTAGATTTTTTCTTGGATATAAAGTATTATCCGTTAGTAAATTGCAAATATAAATATTTTCTGCTTCTATTTTTCCACCCATGCAGTTTTCAACAAATACATTTTTAGCTATAATTGTCCCATTTTCTAAATTTTTTATATATACAGTGTCAGCCTGCAAAGTTCCTTTGTGTGTTGTAATAAAAATATCTTGTGCAAAAATTTCGCTTTTTGCATGAGTTAAGCCTTTTATGCTGATATTTTTTCCATAAAGTTTTGTTGCTCCAATACTCCCATTTACTTTTATATTTGAAGCTTGAACATTTACAATACCTGATTTAATAGCATCATCACTTATATCAAAATTAGTGATTTCTAAGTTTATATTTTCATCGGTATTTGTTTTGATTGAACCGGTTGTTTTAAGCCCTATTTGTGATAATTTTAAATTGTTTATAACGCTATATCCTGAGTGGTCTTTATTTAAAAATCCATAATTGGCGCTAAAATATTTAATTCTATCTTCTAATTCTTCTGTGTAAATGCTTTCATCTTTTATGATAAAAGGATTATCAAGAAAGGCTATTGGATTTAAATGAAGGATTTCTCCTCTTAAATTTCGTCCTTCTTTTCCAAGAATTCTATAAATGTATTCAAAAAGTAGCTCATTTTTTTCAATAGGTTTACAGTAGTTTCCTTCATCATAGTTAATATTTTCGTCAAAACATTCTTCGTTAACATCTCTATGATAAATAATTTCATCACTTTTATGTTCAATCTTATCTACACCTTTGGCAATTTCAAGCTCTATTTCTTTAATAGATGGACTTTTTTGTATTGATAAGATAAAATCATCAATCTTGTCAAATAAATTTTTATCAAGTCTTAAGATTAAAAATTTTTGTTTGATCATTATTTTGTAGATATTTTGCAAAATATCAAATTTTAAATTAGGGTAATATTTAAAATTTTCTGTAAGGTTGATACTGGCTTTTAGATGGGTTAGGTTGGAGTTGGATCTAAGTTTGACTGTAAAAGGAAAACTTTGTTTTTTTGGATAAATTTCTATAAGAAATTTTTGCACTATGGTATTGTAGTTTTTTACAAAAAAATTATCTGCATAAAATAAGTCAAAATCCTTTCTTTCATAAGTTTTTGTTTTCGCTGGTTTTACACTAGAACACAGAAGTTTAAAATCTATAACTCTAAAATCAAGAATTTGTTCTGTGTTTGCTTGTTCGTGATTTAAACTTTCGAAAGGATTGAAAGTTTCTAAGGTTTTTACTTGAAAATTCATCTATCCCCCCCCCCATATCATTTTTTTGAGTCGTGAAATGATGATTTTGTAGTGCATCTTCAAAAATAGCATTGAATTTTTCGAAATTTTGATTCAAATCAAAATAATCCAAATGAACTAAAATTTGCCCACATTTTTCGCACTTTAAGGTATTTTCTTTGCTAACAAGCTCTTGATGTATAGTCTGTGGAACTGCATGGATACGCAAAGAACAATTGCAAATATAATCATAGGTTTTTTCAGTCTTTAAATCTTGCCTAATTGATTTTAATTTTATGTATTGCTCTAGATTATAATGAATCTCTTGAAGATGTAGAGCTTTTTTTGTGAAGTTAGCTATCCATAAATCTTCATTAGCAAAATGATCTAAAATCCAATCTTTGGTCAATGTTGAAAGTTCAAATGACATTTTAACAATATCATTTGAGTGTTCTAAAAGCTCTTTAGTCTTTTTTAATAATATTTGATGAGATTTTCTATGTTCTTCAATCAAAGGAAAATCAATGCTTTCCATAAATTTTTCTTCATCTTTGAAATGAATTTTTACATATTGGAATAACTTTGTAAGAATTTGTTTTAAATCATTTTTGTGTTGCACATCATTATCTTGAATTTTTAAAGCTAAATCGTTTGCAATTTCAGCAATTTCAAAAATTAGTTCGTGTTGTTTATCTAATTGTATGTTTTTAATGCTAAAATCTTTACTCCATTTGATTTCCATGATTTTTCCTTAAAAATTTATATAATATATCTATATAATCGTATTTCCTTGAAAAAAACAATAATTTTGCAAATTAAATTTAAAAATTTATATAAAATATAACCAATTTGTTACATATTTATACATTTTTATATTTAGTTTTTATAGCTCAACACTTTTTAAGTATATTATGATATAATTTCTTTGCCTTTTCTTAGACCTGTGCAATGCTATTTTTAAGCACCGCTTCAGGGTGGGAACACAGCAGAGCACTTGATTTTAGTGTGTGCCGCAGCCATCTGGGAAAGGGTTTATTTCATTTAAACTTACTTTTTATATCTCTTAAATATTTTTATTTTCATATAGAATTTCAAGACTTTGGTAAAAATTTTTTAATACTTAATTAAGAATTGTTAAATTAAAATTTAACAAATTTAATACAATAAAGGAGCTTAAATGGAGAAAAAGAAAATCCCCATGCTTATACTGTGTGTCCTTATTGCGCTTGCATTTTGGATAATCCCTACTCCTATAGGTTTAGAGGAGAATTCTTGGCATTTTCTTGGACTTTTTATTGCGGTGATTATGGCGGTTATCTTACAGGTAATGCCTTTAGGAGCTGTGTGTATGATAGCTATTGCTATTGTGGCACTAAGTGGAATCACGACCACTCAAAGTTCTGTTCGTGCTACACATATCAAAACTCTTGAAGCCATTGTTTTAAAAGATAATTCTAATATCTATAAAGTTACTATGGAGCAAAAATCACAAGCTAGTATTTTGGAAAATCTCATCAAAGCAAATGTGGCTAAAAATTTAGAACCTAAGGTAAATGAGATTTTAAAATCTAATTCAAACATGGAATATCAAATAGATAGTCTAAATAAACTTTATGCAAAAGCGACTTCAAAAGTTGCTGCGCAAAAGCTTATTGATGAGAGCAAGATCGCGGCATTAAACTCTTTAGCTCTTGAATTTATGTCCCAAAAAGATATAGATGAAAAAGTTAATACTGCAATATCAAGTTTAAAATCCAAAACAGGTATTAAGGATGCTTTAAGCGGATTTTCTAATTCTTTAATTTGGCTTATAGTAGTTTCTATCATTGTAGCTCGTGGAGTTATAAAAACAGGACTTGGAGAGCGTTTGGCGTATTATTTTATCAGTATCTTTGGTAAGAAAACTTTAGGTATTGCGTATTCTATCGCATTTTGCGAAACCATCTTAGCTCCTGTAACCCCTTCAAATACAGCAAGAGCGGGTGCGATAATCAATCCTATAGTTCAAGCTATCTCAAGAAGTTTTAAATCTACTCCTGAAGATGGAACACAAAATAAAATAGGCACCTATCTTTCTTTGGTGAATTTTCAAGCCAATCCTATTTCTTCGGCAATGTTTATCACAGCCACTGCTCCAAATCCATTGGTTGTTGATTTGGTCGCTCAAGCTACAAATTTAGAAGTGCATTTAACCTGGGGGCAATGGGCTTTAGGTATGTTTTTACCTGGTATAGCGGCTATGCTTTTAATGCCTTTGGTGATTTATTTTCTTTCTCCACCAGAGATTAAATCAACCCCAAATGCTAAGATTTTTGCAAAGGGTAAGTTAGAAGAACTGGGTGATATGAAGGGTAGTGAAAAGATTATGCTAGGTGTTTTTGTATTGCTTTTGCTTTTATGGGCAGGGGCTTTGGGCTTTCTTTTTGGAATTTCTCTTGATGCTACAAGTGTTGCCTTGCTTGGTCTTTCTTTGGTTTTAGTAAGTGGAGTTTTGACTTTTGGTGAGGTGTTGGCAGAAAAAGCTGCTTGGAATACTTTGGTATGGTTTTCAGCCCTTGTGATGATGGCAACTTTACTTGGAAAGCTCGGTGTAACGCAGTTTTTAGCTGAAGCTTTGGGTGAATTTGCCTCTGCTATGGGACTTGGTGAAATTTCTATTATGATTTTCTTAAGCCTTGCCTTTTTATATACGCATTATTTCTTTGCTTCAACCACAGCGCATATTTCAGCTATGTTTTTTGTATTTTATAGTGCAGGACTTGCTTTAGGGGCTCCACCACTTCTTTATGCTTTTATTATGATAGCATCAGGAAATGTTATGATGGCCTTAACGCATTATGCAACAGGAACAGCTCCAGTTATTTTTGGAACAGGTTATGTAAGTCTTAAAAAATGGTGGTCTGTAGGATTTGTTATTTCAGTGATAGATATAACCGTAATGATACTTGTTGGCCTTGTATGGTGGAAATTTTTGGGATTTTATTAAAATCTTATCAAAGCTTTTAAAGCTTTGATAAGTCTTATTCTATAAACCCGCTTGCAATGACTTTATCACCATCGTAAAATACTGCCATTTGCCCACTTGCTAAACCATAAACACTCTCTTTTAAAGAAATGCTTGCGCTTTTATCATCACTTATAATGACTTTACACGGGGTGGATTTTGATCTATAGCGGATTTTTACTTCGCAATCAAGCTCTTTTGCATCGATGAAAAGATTGATATTTTTGAGTTTAAATTCATTGATTTTTAATTCTTCTTTGGTGCCAACGATGATTTGATTTTGTTTAGGATTGATCTTTAAAACAAAATGCGGTTTGTGAGCCCCGCGTACTTCAAAACCGCGTCTTTTGCCTATGGTATAGTGCATATAGCCTTCGTGTTTTCCTACAACCTTACCGCTACTATCTAGCACTTCTCCTGGAATTTTAGTATCCATAAATTGATCTAAAACTTGCACATAAGTATCTTCAACAAAGCAAATTTCAGAACTTTCTTTTTGGGTTGCAAATGATTTTAAAACTTCTATGGTAGAAGCAAATTTTTTCACATCTTCTTTTTTCATTTCGCCTAGCGGAAAAATAAGATATTTTAAAGCTTCTTTATCTGCACTGGCCAAAAAATAGCTTTGATCCTTGCTTTCATCTACTGCGGTTTTTATTAAGTTGTTTTCAAGTCTTGCATAATGCCCTGTGGCAAGTTTTTCACAACCTAAACTTTTAGCAAATTCTAAAAGTTTTCCAAGTTTGATAAAACGGTTGCATAAAGCGCAAGGATTTGGTGTTTTACCCTCTTTATAAGTATCCACAAAAGGCATGTAAACTTTGTTTTTAAAATCTTCTTGCAAGTCTAAAATATGATAAGGAATTTGCAAAAAGTTTGCAACTTTTTCTACTTTTTTGATATTTTCTTCGTGATAATTTGGTTTGCCATGAAGTTTCATATAACAACCTATAACTTCATGACCTAAATTTTTAAGTTTATAAGCAGTGACTGTGCTATCGACCCCACCGCTCATAGCGACCAGAATTTTCATTAGAGTTCCTTTAAAGTATTGATTATATAATCTAAATCGTCAGTGATTTCATACTTTAACTCGTCTCCTTTGGAAATGACTTCAAGTTTTAGCAAAGAATTTCTGACGAACTCATCAAAGCCTTGCCAAAATTCACTCCCAAGCAAGATAATAGGAACATTGCTTTTAAATCCAAGTTGTTTTAGTGTAAGTACTTCACACAATTCATCAAGTGTTCCAAAGCCGCCTGGGAAAATCACAAAAGCTAGACTCTTTTCAATAAGAGCCATTTTGCGTATGGCTAAGCTCTCAAAAGTTATGTTATATTCTACAAAATCGTTTAATTTTTGCTCAAAAGGCAAAAGTATATTAAAACCTACCGATTTTATAAAATTTGCATCGTTTTTACATTTAGCAGCGCCTGCATTAGCTGCACGCATAATGCCTCCACCTCCGCCGCTAACGACACAAAAGCCATTTTCTACACATAAACTAGCTAATTTTTTGGCTTCTTGATAATAAAAACTATCTTCTTTTAATCTTGCAGAACCAAAAAAAGTTACGGCATTTTTTAGGTTTGGTATGTTAGCAAATTTTTCTAAATCTTGGCTTATTTTTTCATTCATTTTTCAACCTTTAGTTAAAATAAATTCCATTCTAGCTAAAAATTTATAATAAGTTCTTTATTATATAAGTTTTAATAGGTTTATTTTATTAAGATTAGGAATTTAAAAGACTTTTAAATCCTTAAGCTTTAATATCTATACTTTTTGGTGTAGAATTTAAAGAAAGGATTTTATTAAATTCTCCTGCATCATCATCACTAAATTTCATACCAAAAAGAAGTTCTAATTCTTTACTAGTGCTAAATTTACCTTCTAATAGTTTTTTTACAAGTTCGTTTCTTGTGCTATCATCTTTGTAAGTTTCTTTGTTTTTACTTTCGCCTTGAATGGCTTTGAAGGGTTTTTCACTTTGTTGAGTGATAATTTCATCATCACTAGAAAGCAACATTTTATCACCCATAGCCATTTCGTATTCTTTCACAAATTCATCGTGTCTTTGCTTAAAATCTATGTATTTAGTTTTAAACTCATTTAAGCTTAAATCTTTACTTATAAGTGCGTCAAATTCTTTATAAAATTCATCGGCTTTTTTGATGATGTCGTAGCCCAAATGAAACATCTTAGAATAAGAAACAAAAAAACCTAACATCATTTTCTCAGTAGTTGGGTCCCATTTTGTATAAGCAGGATTAAAATCTTTTAAAGGGGATTTTTCTATTTTATTGGGGTCTTTTAAAGCATTTGACTTCATAAAGTTGTTAAATTCTTGCATATCTTTTTTGCTAATACTTTCATCAAGTCCGAATATTTTAGGATTATACTCAAATTTTTTTCCACGATAAGGCAAAGCACCTTCTCCTGTTATAACGGCTACTCCGTGTTTGTTGATTTTAAAATCAATATTTTTATCTTGTTTAAAATTTGAAGTGTTATAATCATAGTTTAAATTTGAGTTTAGACTATTTATCATTAGTTTTTCCTCTTTACTTGATAGAATACCCACCAAGATATCTTTCTAAAAAGTCTTTATAGTTTGAACTGATTTCCTTAACTACTCTGTAATTATTCAAAACAGGACTTGATTTTACTCTATACCAAGAACCTGATTGTTCGTTGATTACAGCCACTCCATAAGAAAAATACACAAATCTTTTCCCTAAATTAGAAATACCAATATTTCTTTTCACAGTATATCCAAGAAAGTTACGATAAGGGTCATCGCCCACTATACTCATAGTTTCCCAAAGTCTTTGTTGATTTGTGTATGTATGTTTTCCATTAACTAAGCAATTTGTGGTATCTATACCGCACATTCCACCAAATCGAACAAGTCCTTCTCTATTCCAATAATATTGATCTCCGTTACTATCTTGAAATAAAGTTAATTCCAAATTCCAATCAGGTTTGGCAAAGGCTATAACTTCATTATCACTAAGTCGTTTTAAATAGGTTATATACCCACCCTTTACTTGTTTCATCTCTTCAAGGCTGAGTTCTTTTACACCCGGGCTTGTATCACTTAAAGCACCTTTTGTGAGTTTAGCTAAAAAATCCTCAGCAAAAACAGAACTAGTCAGTAAAGAAGTTAAAGCTAATAAAGCAAAAATCTTTTTCATTGAAAATCCTT
>NZ_JAEQBS010000012.1:0-45967 GCF_017846535.1 Campylobacter sp. JH32 | reverse complement strand
AGCTCAAATTGATCAAACCACTAAGGATAATGTAGAGATTGCTAATGAGTCTGCTATTATTTCTAGTACAGTAAGTGATATAGCTAATAATATACTTGAGGATGTTAGAAAGAAAAGGTTTTGATTAAACTAATATGAAATATTGATTTTACATATTAGTTTATATGTTGGCTAATATATATAATTTAGATTGATATGCAAGTATCAATCTAAAGATTTTGATTTGTTGATGAAATTTACATTTCTATATTTATTGAAATTATTTTTAATACAAAAAAAGATTATTTAAGATTAGGATTAGGTAGTGTTGCGTTAGAACTTCCCATATTGATATTTTGCTGCACTGCACTAGGGGCAACATTAGCATCAATTTGACTTAAAAGTCTTATAGTTTCTTCAAATTCAAAGCTTTCTTCGGGATTTTGTCCTAAAAATTTTTGCATAAATTCCTTTTTAGCTATAGCTTCATCAAGCTCCTTATCACTACCCTTTTGATAAGCACCGATACGAAGTAATACTTCATTTTCTTTCAAAAGCGAATTTAAGCGTTTAAATTTTCTAGCCCAAAGTTTGTGTTCAGGACTTATGATATCGCCCATTACCCTTGAGGCTGAATTTTGTATATTAATAGGAGGATAAATTCCAAAATCCGTAAGCTCACGACTTAAAACAATATGCCCATCTAAGATAGAACGACTTTGATCGGCGATAGGATCACTCATATCATCTCCATCAACCAAAACAGTAAAAAACGCCGTTATGGTTCCTTTACCTTCTTCTTTTCCCGTTCTTTCCATGAGCTGAGGCAAAAGACTTAAAACACTTGGAGGATAGCCTTTTGTAGTAGGAGGTTCGCCAAGGGCAAGTCCTATCTCTCTTTGTGCCATGGCAAACCGCGTTACGCTATCCATGATAAAAAGTACATCTTTGCCTTGTTCTTTAAAATATTCGGCCACGCTCATAGCGCAAAATGCTCCATATTTTCGCATTAAAGCACTATCATCACTTGTTGCAACGATAATTACCGTATCATCAAGCTTTCCACCTAAATTTTTTTGTATAAATTCAGGAATTTCGCGCCCTCTTTCGCCTATAAGTGCGACTACTTTGATAGGAGCTTTTGAATTTTTAACTATCATACCCATAAGAGTAGATTTTCCTACGCCACTTCCTGCAAAAATGCCTAATTTTTGCCCCACGCCACAAGTTAAAAGCGCGTCTATGGTTTTAACTCCCACAGGAAAAACCTCTTCTATAAGTCCTCTTTTCATCGCATCAATAGGTGCACGCATGATAGGCATATATTTAGTCGCCTCTATAGCACCCTTGCCATCTTTAGGGCGCATAAAAGGATCCACCACTCTTCCTAAAAGCTCATCACTAACGCCTATTTGCATTCCTGCATCACTTATAAAAGCGCGGTCGCCTATTTTAAAACCTTCTATGAAAGAAAAAGGACTTAGATAGCTAAATTGCTCTTTAATTTCAACAACCATAGCTAAGGTGTTTAAATTTTCATTTTCATTTGAAACAAGTTTAATGATGTCACCCACACCCGTTTTAAGTCCTCGAATTTCTATACTTGTAGCAGAAATTTTAGTGATCTCTCCAAAAACAGCACTTAAATTTTCTTTGCCAAGCTTAGAACGAAGTTTTTCTAAATTCATTAAAAACGAACTTGCTTAGGAGAATTAATGAGTGAAAAAAATTCTTCGCGTGTTTTTTCATTTTTTAAAAAAAGTCCACGAAGAGCCGAAGTGGTAGTAGTAGAATTTGCTTTTTGTACCCCACGCATTTCTACACACATATGTCTTGCTTCTATAACCACACCAACACCTTTTGCACCAACATTTTCCATCAAAGCTTCAGCAATTTGTTCGGTAAGTTGTTCTTGAATTTGAAGTCTTCTCGCATATACTTCTACAAGACGTGGAATTTTGCTAAGCCCAACCACTTTTTGGTCAGGGATATAAGCCACATGCACGCGGCCAAAAAAAGGTAAAAGATGGTGCTCGCAAAGACTGTAAAATTCTATATCACGCACTAGAACCATTTCGTTATTTGAGCTTTCAAATAAAGCATTATTTAGTATTTCCTTGACATTTTTTTTATATCCACTTGTTAAAAACTCATAAGCTTTAAAAACACGATTAGGCGTCTTTACGAGTCCTTCTCTAGTTGGATTTTCCCCCATAATTTCAAGCATAGTTTTTACGCAATTTTCAAATTTTTCTTGCAAATTATTCTCCGTATTTTTTTCTTGGCTCATTTTAACATAAAATGCTTTAAAATTTTATGCAACTAATAAGGAAAAATTTGCTATGATTAAAGCAAATTTTATTTTATAAGGAAAAATGTTATGGAAGTAAAAGCAAAGCAATTAGACTCTGTTAATGCGACTGCTAGTGTAAAAATTCCTTCAGGGATGATTAAAAGCGAAGTAGAAAATTTAGCTAAAAAAGCTTCTAAAAATGTAAAAATGGACGGCTTTAGACCAGGAAAAGTTCCTGTTGCTGCTGTACTTAAAAGATATCAAAAAGAATTGACTCAAGATGCGGAACAAAATCTTTTTAAATCTGCTGTTGATAGCGCTTTAAAAGAATTAAAAAAAGAAGCAAAAGAACTTGTAGGTGAGCCATATTTTGAAAAATTTGATCGTAAAGATGGAGAAATTGTTGCTGAATTAGCTCTTTCTTTTAAGCCTGAATTTAAACTCGATGGCTATGAAAAATTGATTCCTGAGTATCAAACTCCAAAAGTAACTAAAAAAGAAATCGATGAGAAAAAAGAAGAATTATTAAAACGCTTTGCTACTCCTGAAGCTATTAAAACCAAAAGAGCTTTAAAAGAAGGTGATTTTGCAAAATTTGATTTTGAGGGTTTTGTAGATGGGAAAGCTTTTGATGGAGGTAAAGCTGAAAATTATGTTTTAGAAATAGGTTCTAAACAATTCATACCAGGTTTTGAAGAAGGTATGGTAGGAATGAAAAGCGGAGAAGAAAAAGATGTAAAAGTAACTTTTCCTAAAGAATACGGCGCAGCACATTTAGCAGGAAAAGATGCGGTATTTAAAGTAAAATTGCACGAAATTCAAGAATTAAAATTGCCTGAGCTCGATGAAGGAATGTTAAAAAATCTTTTACAAAATGAAGAAAAACCAACAGTTGAACTTTTGGATGAAAAACTTAAAGAGCAAATCAAAAACGAAAAACTTTTCAAGCTTGTAAATGATGAGCTAAAAGCTAAATTTGCTGATGCTTTGATTGAAAAATATAATTTTGATTTACCTAAAGGCATAGTAGAACAAGAAACTGATATGCAGATGCGTGCGGCTTTTAATACTTTTAGCGAAAAAGAAATTGAAGAACTTAAAGCAAGTAAAGAAAAATATCAAGAAAAACGCGATTCTTTCAAAGAAGAAGCGCAAAAAAGCGTAAAACTTACTTTTATCATTGATGAGCTTGCAAAACTTCGTAAGATTGAAGTAAATGATCAAGAATTGATTCAAGCGATTTATTTTGAAGCTTATCGTTATGGAATGAATCCAAAAGAACATTTAGAAAATTATAAAAAACAAGGGGCTTTACCTGCAGTAAAAATGGCTTTGATCGAAGAAAAACTTTTCAGCGATATTTTTATGCCAAAAACCGATAAAGCAAGTAAAAAAGAGAAAGAAGATAAATAATGTACATACCTTATGTAATCGAAAAAACAAGCCGCGGTGAAAGAAGTTATGATATTTATTCGCGTCTTTTAAAAGATAGAATTATTATGCTAAGTGGCGAAATTCATGATGAACTTGCCGCTTCTATCGTAGCACAGCTTCTTTTTTTAGAAGCTGAAGATCCACAAAAAGATATATATCTTTATATCAATTCTCCAGGTGGTGTGATCACAAGCGGTTTTAGTATCTATGATACTATGAATTATATCAAGCCTGATGTTTGTACGATTTGCATAGGTCAAGCTGCATCTATGGGTGCATTTTTATTGAGTTGTGGAACAGAAGGCAAGCGTTTTGCTTTGCCTAATTCACGCATCATGATACATCAGCCTTTAGGTGGTGCAAGAGGACAAGCTACGGATATAGAAATTCAAGCCAAAGAAATTTTAAGATTAAAAGCTATACTTAATGATATCTTGGCAAAAAATACTAAGCAAAAAGTCGCTAAAATAGTAAAAGACACAGAAAGAGATTTTTTCATGTCAGCACAAGAAGCTAAAGAGTATGGTTTGATCGATAAGGTTTTAGAAAAAAGTTTTAAATGAGTAAAATCATTTAAATAAAGGTTGTTTATGGTTAGAAAAATTATCACTTATCCTAATTCTAGACTTTTTTTAAATTCTGAACCTGTAAAGCAATTTGATCAAGAACTTCATACCCTGCTTGATGATATGTATGATACTATGATTGCTAGTCAAGGAGTGGGTTTGGCTGCTATACAAGTAGATATCCCACTTCGTGCATTGATCGTAAATATTTTAGATGAAAATGAAGAGCAGAAAAAAGAAGACTTACTAGAAATTATAAATCCGCAAATCATTCCTTTAGGTGAAGAAAAAATCACCTGCACTGAGGGTTGTTTAAGCGTGCCTGACTTCTTTGAAGAAGTGGAGCGTTATAATCATATCTTGCTTAAATATCAAGATCGCTTTGGAAATTTTAAAGAATTAGAAGCTCAAGGATTTTTAGCTGTGGCCATCCAGCATGAAAATGATCATCTTAATGGTCATTTATTTATAGAAAAGATTTCTTTTTTAAAAAGACAAAAATTTGATAAAGAATTTAAAAAGAAACTTAAAAATCAAAAAAAATCTAAATGAAAAAATTAAAATGTGTAAGCTTTGATGAGAATTTAGATATCATCGATGTAGAGTCTACATTTACAAGAGGCTTACCTAATTTAAGCATAGTCGGACTTGCAAATATTGCAATTAAAGAAAGTATCGAGCGTATCAAAGCCACACTTTTAACTTGCAATTTTTCATTTCCTGCTAAAAAAATCACCATCAATCTTAGCCCTTCAGGAATTCCAAAAAAAGGTTCTCATTTTGATTTAGTTATCGCTACGCTTATATTGTTGCAAAATGAAGACTTTGATGATTTTTTTGTGGTAGGCGAGCTTGGTCTTGATGGAAGTATCAAAAGCACCAATGAGCTTTTTTCTTTACTTTTATTTTTATCCACAAAGGTAAAAAGTGCAAAAGTTGTAGTCCCAAAAAATATAGCTCTAAAAGCTTCTATGATACCCAATCTAGAAATTTATGGACTTGAGCATTTAAATGAAGTGATTGAATTTTTTAAAGAAAAAAACTATGAGAAATTCAAATTCACCCAAAGCCATCCTTTATTTGCAAATCCTTTGATTATAGAAAATGAAATTTTTATTAAAAATCATCATTTTGAACTTGATTTTAAAGATATCAAAGGACAAGAAAAAGCTAAAAGAGCTTGTTTGATAGCAGCACTAGGTATGCACAATATACTTTTTGAAGGAAGTCCAGGAAGTGGCAAAAGTATGTGTGCAAAACGCCTTGTTGAAATCATGCCTCCACAAAGTTTAAATGAGGTTTTAATGCAAAATGCTTATATGTCTTTAAATTCTAAAAATTGCGAATTTACGCAAAAAAGAGCCTTAAGACACCCTCATCATACCTCTACAAGAGCTAGTATTTTTGGTGGTGGAGCAAAAAATGCGAAGATAGGTGAAATCGCTCTAGCTAATGGTGGAGTTTTATTTTTTGATGAATTTCCTCATTTTAACAAACAGATTATCGAAAGTCTAAGAGAACCTCTAGAAGATCATAAAATTCATATTTCAAGAGTCAATTCAAAAACCACTTATGAAACCAAATTCAGTTTTGTTGCCGCTCAAAATCCTTGTCCTTGTGGAAATTTATTTTCTAAAAATCTGTCTTGCGTTTGTAGTGAAAATGAGATTAAAAGGTATAAAAATCACATTTCAGCCCCTATTATGGATAGAATTGATCTTTATGTAGCTATGGATGAGATCAGCAAAGATGATAAGTCAAGTATAAATTCAAAAGAAATGAGTGAAAGAATTTTAAAGGCTTTTATCTTTGGCAAAAAACGCGGCCAAAAAGAATTTAATGGCAAATTAAACGATACAGAATTGCAAAAATTTTGTATTTTAGAAAAAGATGCCAAGGATACTTTGGATTTAGCCATTTCGCGTTATAATCTTTCACAAAGAGCTTTAAATAAAATTTTAAAAGTTTCAAGATCTATTGCAGATTTTGAAGAAAAAGAACTTCTTAGTAAAAATCATATTTTAGAAGCTTTGAGTTTTAGGATGAGGAGTTAAATTGGAAAATAAAAGCATAGCTATTTTTATCGATGCGGAAAATATACCCGCAAAATACGCAAAAAGTATTTTTGATATCGCTTCGGATTATGGTGAAATAATTATCAAGCGTATTTATGGAGATTGGACTCAAAAAAATATTCAAGCTTGGAAAGAGCAAATTGCTGAGTATTCTTTAATCGCTATGCAACAGTTTAATTTCGCAGCAAATAAAAATTCAAGTGATATGTATTTAATCACTGAAATTATGAGTATATTTTATGAGAAAGATATTGATATTTTTGTCATTGTTTCTAGCGATAGTGACTATACCTCGCTCATTCAAAAGCTAAGAGAAAACAAAAAGCAAGTTATAGGAATGGGTCTTGAAAAGTCTATAAAATCTTATGTAAACGCTTTTAGTGAGTTTTTTTACCTTGATCAAGATGAAAACAAAAAAGAAGATATTTTAAGCAAGGATTATTTAAGAGCTTTGATCAATATCACAGAACAACTCATCGATGAAAAAGGACGCGCCGAATACGCGCAAATTCGCACCAATATGAACCGCAAATATTCTGATTTTAATCCGCAAAATTATGGCTTTAAAAATTTTCGTGCTTTAATTCAGAAATTTTTACCCAAAATGAAAAAATTTGAAGAAGAGCGAGAAAAAAATATTTATTTTCTGGTGAAAAAAGATTATGAAAACTATTACTGATGATATTAAAACTTTAGAACAAAATGCTATAAATAAAGGCTTAGATGAGCTTATTTTAATGGAAAACGCAGGATTAAATTTAGCTAAGCTTATTAAAAAAGAAGCAAAAAAAATTCGCAAACAATACAAGATAAAGAAAGTAAAAATACTTTTTTTATTGGGCGGAGGCAATAACGCTGCTGATGGCCTAGTAGCTTTAAGAAATTTAAAGCATGCAAAAGCTTATAAACTAGGCTTTAAAGAAAATGAAATTTTTAAAAAACAAGAGCAAATTTTAAAAAATTTTGGTTTTAAATTTGCAAAAAAAGAGCCTAAATTTAAAAAATTTCATATTATTGTTGATTGTATCTTAGGCACAGGAACAAACCGCGAAGTAGATGAAAAAACAAAAGAAATTTTAGAAAAGGTAAATCAAAGTAAAGCTTTAAAAATAGCTTGTGACATACCTACAAATTTGGGTTTTACTCCTTGTTTTAAAGCTGATATCACGCAGTGTATGGGAGCTTTAAAAGAAATTTTGCTTGAGGATTTTGCTAAAGAATTTGTAGGCAAAATCAAACTCGCAAACCTAGGTATTAATGCTAAAAAATTTAGTCTTGATTCCAAAGCTTTTTTACTTGAAGAAAAAGATTTAAAAACCATAGAAAGAAATACAAACTCCAATAAAGGAAATTTCGGTCATATCTATATAATAGCTAGTGCAAGTGCAGGAACCCTAGCAGGACTTGGGGCTTTAAATTTTGGTAGCGGGCTTGTATCCTTAGTTGCAAAAAAAAGTTTTTCACCTCTTTTAATATTAAAAGAAAAGATTGAAGATAATGCAAGTGCCATTGCTTTAGGTATGGGACTTGAAAATTTAGATATTTTAAAAGATGAGATTTTGCAAAATATTCCTTTGGTTTTGGATGCAAATTGCTTTTTAAGTGAAGCTGTGCTTTGGTATCTAAGTAGAAAAGATGTAGTCATCACCCCGCATCCAAAAGAATTTATAAGACTTTATAAAATGTGTTTTGATGAGGATTTAAGTATAGAAGATTTGCAAAGAAATCGCTTTTTTTATGCTAAAAAATTTGCACAAAATTATGATTGTGTTCTTGTTTTAAAGGGTGTAAATCCTATCATCATACAAAAAGAAAAAATCTTTGTTGTAAATCTTGGAAATGAAGCTTTAGCAAAAGGCGGAAGTGGCGATGTTTTAAGCGGTATGATAGCTGCGCTTTTAGGGGTAAAATTCAGCGCTTTGGAAGCGGCTAAAAATGCTTGTTTAGCACACGCTCTTGTGGCTAAAAAATATAAATTTAACAAAAACAGCTTCGATGCAATAAAACTTATAAAAGGATTAAAATGCTTGTAAAATTAGCGGTACTTTTTAGTGGAAATGGAAGTAATTTACAAAATATCTTAGAAAAACTTCATAAAAAAACTATAGGTAAAAACACCTATGAAGTCGTGCTTTGTCTTTGCAATAAAAAAGATGCTTATGGGATACAAAGAGCTAAAAACTTTGACCTTGAAAGCGTGATCATTGAACACAAAGATTATAAAAACAGAGAAGAATTTGACGAAATTTTGGTAAAAAAAATCAAAGAAAGCGGAGCAGATCTTACTATCTTGGCTGGATTTATGCGAATTTTAAGCCCTGTTTTTACAAAAAATATCAAAGCAATCAATCTTCATCCATCTTTACTGCCCCTTTTTAAAGGAGCTCATGCTATCAAAGAAAGCTATGAAAGCGATATGAAAGTAGCTGGAGTGAGTGTGCATTGGGTAAATGAAGAATTAGATGGAGGAAAAATCATCGCTCAAAAGGCTTTTGAAAAACAAAATTTAACCTTTGAAGAATTTGAAGCAAAAATTCATGGCCTAGAGCATGAAATTTTACCCTTAAGTGTAGTAGAAATTTTTGAAAATTGTCATTAAGTTAAGATATTTTATCGCTAAATTTTAGAAAATTAAATTTACTTGAGTGTTTTATCGGTATTTACTTTTAAAATTTTTTAAAGCATATAAAAAATCTCTAATATCGCTTACTTGATCTGTTACCCATTCATCTACACTCATTTTTTCATCATCTTCATCATCTTCATATCCCTCCTCATCTTCATCATATCCATAAAGTGAGGATCATCATAAAGCTCAATTTCCCAATCACTTAACTCACATTCTACATCATCAATGAAATTTTTAAGAGTTGCACCTTCAAAATCTTTTTTATCGTATTCTAAAACAGTGATTAGATTAGGCGGTAAGGTAACTTTATATTGTTCATCAACTTTTAAATTACCATTTTCCACTAGATTTTTATATTCGTAGCTTAAAACATTGCCTATAAAAGCTCTTGCTTCATGTTTTTTTAAGCCATCTATGGCACCTTTTAATAACTATCATTTTTAAGATAGTATTCAAATATTTGTTGCATATCTTCATCTAATAAATTTTTATTTTCCATTGTTGCTCCTTTAATTTTTTTGTAGGTTTTCTTTTTCCTTATCCTTTCTTATAGCTTCATTTAATAAATCACAATATTCATTACGATCTTCATAATCCTTATAAAAGATATTAAATTTCTTTTCAAGTTGATCGGAAGTCATTGCACCTGCAGCTTTTAAAAGTTTTCTATTTCTAGCTCCTTCGGCTTGATCTAAAGGTGTCGTTAAATAGGGAACAAAATTAACATTAGCTCCAAGCTCTATTAGAAGTTGCACGGTTCTGTAATTTCCTGACTCTTTCACTGCTTCAAATAAGGGTGTATCCTGATATTTATAGATTGATTCAAACTCATATTCTTCCATATCCACATTAGCCCCTCCTTTGATGGCAAGCTCTAGAAATTTATAATCATTATTACTAGCCCAAAAATGTATAGGAGACCAGCCTGTATCTTCGCGATACACTTCAAATTTAGCTCCATGATTTGCTAGGTATTGGATAATTTGGGGGTTTGGATTTCTAACTTTTAGGATATACCTATAGATTAAAGCTTCTTTGTAAATGCTAGGATTATCTTCCATATATCTTACTACAATATATTTATCATTAGCTTCTTTGATATATTTCATATCTGCAAAGCGAAAATTATATTTAGGATCTTTTAGACTTAAGCCATACTCATCAAATAAATAATCTAAAATAGAAAAATCATTATTATTTGCTCCACAAGTGCGAGCTGCTCTCATAACTCATAGCCTTAATATCTTCTAATGTTTTCATTGTTTTTCCTTGTAAAAATTTAATTATATGTTATATCAAAATATTTAATATTTGCTTTGAAATTATAAAATTACACTTTAAAAAATTTCAAATTTTAAGGAAGCTTATGTTCGAGTGGATTTTTAGTGCTGAAATGTGGATCGCTCTAGCGACTTTGATTGGCTTAGAGATTGTTTTAGGGATAGATAATATCATTTTTATCGCTATTTTGGTAGGAAGACTCCCTAAGGAAAAAAGACAAAGAGCAAGAATTTTTGGTTTAAGTTTGGCGATGATTACGCGTTTGTTATTGCTCCTTTCTTTATTTTGGATTATGAAACTTACAACTCCGCTTTTTAGCGTATTTTCACAAGAAATTTCAGGAAGGGATATTATTTTGATCTTAGGTGGATTATTTTTGATAGCAAAATCCACACTAGAAATTCATCATGATATCGATAATGCCGGAGAAAAAAGCGATGAAGAGGTTTTAAAAGAGGGAGCTAAAAGAGGATTTTTTAGCATATTGATACAAATTGCTGTTTTAGATATTGTTTTTTCACTCGACTCGGTTATTACTGCTGTAGGTATGGTTAATAATATAGAAATTATGATGATTGCAGTGGTTGTAGCTGTTTTTGTAATGATGCTTGCAAGCAAAAGTATCTCAAATTTCGTTGATGATAATCCAACGATTAAGATTTTAGCTCTAGCATTTTTGATTTTAGTTGGTGTAACTTTAGTTGCCGAAGGTTTGGATTTTCATATTTCAAAAACTTATGTATATTTTGCTATGGCTTTTTCTTTGGGTGTAGAATCCATCAATATCTATATCAAAAAGAAGCGCTTAGCTCAAGAAAAATCTTAGAAAATGATGATAAAATATACAATGATATAAAAATTTAAAAAGGAAAAAAATGCCTAAAGATGCAAATGGAACAGAATTAAATGCTGGAGATAGCGTAAGCGTGATAAAAGATTTAAAAGTTAAAGGTGCTAGCACTACTTTAAAACGCGGAACAACGATAAAAAATATCAAACTTACTTCTAAAGAAAATGAAATTGAAGCTAAAGTAGATAAATTTGGCGTTATTGTACTAAAGACTGAATTTTTAAAGAAAATTTAGGAAAGAATTTGCGTATTTTACTTATTTTAAGGGGGAATTACTACGCAGGACAAGAAGAATTTATCAAAGAAAATCGCTTAAAAGATTACACTCTTGATCTAAATTCTTTGCGTTTGCTTTCAGGAAGTGTAAGTAAAATCGTAAGTAAATATAAAAATTTAAATCTAAAAAATGATGAAGAATTATATAAAATTTTACTTCAATTTTTAGAAATGCGTATGCAAAAAGGTGAATTTTGCATCATTAACGCTTATAATGAAACCCTTAAGGTTTATAAAGAACTAGCTAAGCAATATCGCTATGATATTTATATTATAGATTTTAAAAGCTCTTTAGAAGAATGTCTTAGAAAAAACGAGCAAAAAGCCAAAGAGCGTGGCTATATAGTCTCACAATCACTTTTAAAAAAAACCCATCACCTGCTTGAAAGAATTCCTAAAAAATATACGATTTTAAATCCTAATGATTGGAAAAAATGCCTTTATCAAATGCCTAATCTTAGTAAGTATAGGAAAATTCACCACATAGGCGATATTCAAGGCTGCTTTAGCATCTTAAAAGAATATCTACAAGAGCTCGAAGATGATGAATGCTATATCTTTTTAGGGGATTATATCGATAGAGGCATAGAAAATGGCAAGGTCTTAAAATTCTTGCTTAAAATTTGTGAAAGAGAGAATGTATATTTACTTGAAGGAAATCACGAAAGACATTTGATAAAATGGGCCAATGGAGAACTATCAAGCTCTAAAGAATTTAACGAAAATACACTCAAAGATTTTAGAAAAGAAAAACTCACGCCTAGGGATGCTAGAAAGTTTTATCCTTACTTAAAAGAATGTCTGTACTATAAATTTCATGAAAAACAAGTTTTTTGCTCGCATGGCGGGGTAAATCTTTTACCTTCTAAGGCTTATCAAATAAGCTTTATGCCAAGTTATGATTTTATTTATGGCGTAGGAAATTATGAAGAGAGTCAAAAAGTAGCAAGTCAGTTTTGTGAATTTACAAAAGACAATGTTTATCAAATCTTTGGACATAGAAACCGCACAAAATTGCCTGTGCAAATAGAAAAAAGAGTATTTTTGTGCGAAGGTAAAGTAGATGATGGGGGACATTTGCGTATAGTAACTTTAGACAAAAAAGGTTTTGAGTGTATAGAACTTAAAAATAAAGTTTATAGAAAGAAATAAGCCAAAAAGGCTTATTCTTCATCTTTGTTGGTTTTTTTAACCACCTTAACACGCTCTATAGAATTACCATCCATTTTTTTAACTTCATAGTAACAAAGCTCATCTTCAATGCGATCACCCGCTACGGGCAAGCGCCCTAGAAGATTAAACACATAGCCACCTATCGTTACTTGCTCTAAATCCTCATCATAGCTTATCAAAAGCATTTCTTCAACGGTTTCTATATCGCAACGACCTTGGAATTCATAGATGTTTTCAGCAAGTTTTTTATAGCTGTCTTCCTCATTTTCACTTTTAATCTCACCGATAATTTCTTCCATGATATCTTCCATGGTTAAAATTCCAGCTGTTCCACCGTATTCATCAATCACAAGTGCAGTGTGAGAACGCTCTTTATTCATCATCACAAGAACTTTTGAAATGCTAATATTTTCAGGAACTAAAATCAAAGGCTTAACAAAAGTATCTAAATTTTCACTCTTATCACTAAGCTCATTTTGCACTATATCTCGTATATGTATCATACCTAAAATAGTATCTTTAGAACCATCTATATATGGAAAACGCGTATGCTTATGATCGCAAATGATTTGCATATTTTCAGCATAAGTTTTTTGTTTATTTAGACAAATCATATCTTTACGAGGCGTCATCACTTCTTTTGCAACAGTATCTGAAAAATCAACCGCATTGCGGATAATTTCAGTTTCAAATTCATCCAAAACACCGCCTTTTTGGCTTTCGCTTGCTATGATTTTAATCTCTTCTTCACTATGAGTTAACTCGCTTTCTTTGGCAGGCTTGATGCCAAAAAGCTTCAAAGTCATGGCCGCAAGAAAATCGAAAATTTTAATACAAGGCAAGAAAAGTATCCAAAACCAATGAAGAGGCCTTGCTACCCAAAGCACAGCTTTATCTGCAATAGCAATTGCAATGCTTTTTGGAACAAGCTCGCCTAAAACCACATGCAAAAGAGTGATGATACTAAAGGCGATAATAAAAGCTATAGTATGGATAATAACTCCATTAAATCCAAGATTTGCAAGAGGAATTTCCAACATTTTTGCTATAGCAGGCTCACCTATCCAACCAAGGGCTAGCGAACTTAAAGTAATTCCTAGCTGACAAGCACTAAGATAGGTATCAAGTCTTGAAGTAACTTCTAGTGCTTTTTTAGCACCTACTTTTTTTTCCTTAACCATTTCTTCAAGTTTTGAACGACGCACTTTAACAATACTAAATTCAGACAAAACGAAAAAGCCATTTAAAAGCACTAAAGCTAGTGCAATGACAACCATAAGTATAGAATATCCTGCATCAAAAGACGCTGTAGGTAAAGTTTGGTTTAAATCTAAAACCTGACTGGGGTCCAATAAAAGCTCCTTATAAATAAAATATTTAATTATACACAATTAAAAGTAAAATTTTAGCTTAAAAATGGTTTTTAAGCTAAAATTAATTTGCATTGGAGTTTAATTTAAAGCATGAAAATGCTTAAAATTCTGATTATTTTTTGTGCTACATTAACCCTATCTATTGTCTATGCTCCGCAACCTATAGCACCCTTATTGTCTAATTATTTTCATGTAAATTTGCACCAAATTTCTTGGATAATCAGTGTTACGCTTATTCCCTTAGCAATCGCACCTTTGGTTTATGGTTATTTACTTGAAATTTTTTCCTTAAAGAAAATTCTTGTTGTTTCTTTGTTTTTATGTTCTATTTTTGGTATTATTGGAAACTTAAACGATAATTTTTATTTTTTTCTATTTCTTAGATTTTTACAAGCTCTTTGTATACCTGCTATACTGACAGCACTTCTTACCTTGCTTAGTCGTTTAGAAAGCGACAATATACAAAAAAACATAGCCATTTATGTAGGTGCTACAACTTTTGGTGGTTTTGTTGGGAGGGTTTTTGGAAGTTTTTTGAGCGATCTTTTTTCTTGGCATTTTGCCTTAAATTTTTTTAGTATTTTAATGATGGTTTGTGCTTTTTTATTTTTGTTTTTTAAAGAGCATCCTATAAGCTTAAACACTCAAACTTCCTTGAGGGATTTTTTACCCTTTATCAAAGAACTTAGATTTATGGTGATATTATTTTGTGTTTTTACTATCTTTTTCTCTTTTCAAAGCATAGTAAGTTTTTTACCTTTTCATCTTAAAGAAAGCATAAAAGATATCACTCAAACACAAATTGGACTTGTTTATTTAGGATTTTTAACCGGAGTAATAAGCTCACTACTTATAGGTAAAACCATAGAAATTTTAGGCTCAAAAATTCGCACAGCTATATTTGGGTTTTTGGTTTTTATAGCGGGTTGTTTTTGTATGATAGTAGGGAATTTTTATTTTGCCTTTTTTGCTATGTTTGTATTTTGTAGCGGAATGTTTATAAGTCATTGTATATTTTCAGGGATTTTAAATTCGATTGTGGATAAAAAGGGCTTGGCTAATGGAATTTATTTGACATTTTATTATAGTGGGGGTGCTTTGGGTTCTGTATTGCCAAGTTTTTATTATGAAAGTTTTGGCTGGGAATTTTTATGTATTTTCACAGCCTTTTTACTTTTCATCGCTTTGATAATTTTTAGCAAATTTAGACATTTTTATAAATGATTTTTGTTTTTATTTTTCGCGTATTCGATATTTTTTTCAAATTCTTTTAAACGCTTATGTATACTTCTAAGTTGGGTGATAGTTGTCCAATTTGTGATAAAAACACTAAAAGAACTTCTTACTTGATCAAAAGCATTATTAATTTGCATTACAATACCAAGTCCTATAGCTCCCGCAAAAAGTCCTGGAGCCATGATTAAAAATGGAACGATAACTATCATTTGCTCAAATAAAATTAACCAAATATTAAAATATCCATAGTGCAAAAAAAGTCTTTTATAATTGAATTTAAGTCCTGTAAAAAGCTCTATCATGGTTTCATTTTTAGCGTATTCTTTGCGGTTATCTTCAGCATAAACAAGCTCTTTTCTAAAAGCTGCTTCGGCTTTTTGATTGTTGTATTCAAGTCCTGGAAGTTTAATTCCTACAAACCACGATACGATTAATCCTCCTAAAGAAATCAAAAGTGCAACATAAACAAGCAAACCATCGATGTTTTTTAAAAAATAAAAGCTAGAATTCTCACTTAAATTTGCAAATAAAGCCTTGCTTACAACATCGCTTAAAGTCCATAAAATCGGTATAAAAGCTACAAGAGTCATTAAAGCTCTTATAAAACTAAGTCCTAAGCTTTCTACAATTTTAGAAAAATTATAAGTATCTTCTTGAATTCTTTGCGAACTTCCTTCTATGTTATCATTTTTATTTTTCCAAAATTTCAAATAAGAAAAAGTCATAGCTTCACGCCACTTAAAGGCGTAAACACTAGCAAAATAAATATTAATCGTTGCAATTAAAACATAAGGAATAGCAATAGCTAAAAATACTAAAATCAAAGCATAAAAATCACTCGCAGAATAGCTTTCTTTTTCAATCATAGCCCTAGAATTAAAAAAATATTCCAATAAACTTTGATAATAATAAAGTGCGCCTTTATTGATAAAATTAGCTTTTTGGAAATTTTCTTGTGCTTTTTGATTGGCCTCTTGGATTAAACTTGCATTGTTTTCAAATTTCTCTTCCGCCTTTTGCGTTGTATTAGAATCTAAAAGCTCTATTTTTGGTTTTTGTAAAACATTATAAAAATCACTATACCATGAATTGATCGCAACATTTAAGCTTGTTTGCATATATAAGAAAAATAAAAGCAAAAAAAGCCCCAAATAAGCCCATAAAGCCCATTTTTTACTTGCAAAAAACGAAGAAAACATACCACCGCCTTAATCTCAAAACGAAAATTTTAATCAATTTTATTTAATCAAGAGTTTATTTTTTACCTAAATAGTCTTTAATATTGTAATCAATAGGCATAACAAAACTGATTTTTTCACCATCTTTCAACATTTCTTTAGGTGGTTTTGGCAAGGGAGAAGCTCTTTTAAATAAACTTAAAACTTCATCATTAAGCACTGCATAAGGGCAGGATTTTTTAAGCTCTTTACTTAAGACATTTCCACTTTCATCAATGCTTACGCGAATTCTTACAACACCTTCTTGCTTTTGCATTATCGCTTCTTGAGGATATTTTTTAAATTTAGCCAAATGAGCCATAAGCAAGGCTTGATAGCTTTTAATTTGTTCTTTAGCATTGCCACTTACTATAGTCTGTGTTTTATCTTCATTACTTTGTAGCGGAGCACTGAGCGATTCATTTTTAAATTTTGAATTTTCACTTGCATTAGCTATTTCTTTTTGGGCTTGATTTTCATCTTGTTTTTCTATCTTTTTTTGAGCTTTTAATACAGCATTTTTATCTTGGGAGTTAAGACTCATTTTTTCATCTTGTTTTTTGTTTTTATCTTGAGAATTGCTCTTTTTTTGATCGATTGAAACTTCTTTTAATTCTCCAATAGGAAGCTCTGATACCATCATAATGGAAGTAAATTCCACTCCTTGTTTAAAATCAACACCGCTTGATTTTTCTTGAGTATAGAAAGAAAAAAGAAAAAACATTAATACCAAAGCATGCAATATTAAACTCGACACCAATCCAAAAATCATACCAGATTTCATAATTAATCCACCTTCTTACTTGAAAGGGCTATTTTTCCATAGCCATTCTCTTTTAATTTTTGCATTACTTGCATAATATCTTCATACTTTACACTTTTATCAATATGAAAATAAATAATTTCTTCTTTATTACCTTTGGTTTTTATATCTAAAGCATTTGCAAGATTTTCTAGGCTTAATTTATCATCATTAATAGCCAAAGTATTATCGGTATTTAAATAAAGTATGATGGGATTTTTAAGCTTATCCTCTGCTTGCTGCGAACTCTTAGGCAGTTCTATCTTAATAGAACTTGTAATAAGAGGAGTAACAGCCATAAAAACGATCAATAATACAAGCATAATATCTATAAAAGGAGTTATATTGATCTCACTTAACTCCTTTTCTTTGTGAGCCATTTCAGTTTTTATCATTAAAATAACTCCTATGAAAAAGTATATAGACAAAATTTGCAAGCTCATCTAAATGGTGCATAAGTTTTAAATTTTTTCTTGTAAGATAATTATAAAAAAGCACCGCAGGGATAGCAGCTATCAAGCCAAAAGCTGTAGCAAACAAGGCTTCAGCTATACCCGGTGCAACGACTGCTAAGGAGGCATTACCAAGATTGGCTATACCTATAAATGCATTCATAATCCCCCAAACTGTTCCAAAAAGCCCTATAAAAGGTGCACTAGCGCCTATGCTTGCAAGCAAGCTCAAGCCATTTTTGCTTGCTGTGATTTGTTTTGAGATGGTATTTTGCAAGCGCAATTCTATACGCTCTTTTATATGATCATTTTTATATTCACTTTTTTCAAGCTCATCTTGAATTTCTAAAGATAAAACACCTGCAAAACCTTTTGTCTGATCTAATTCATTGAGATTTTTTAATTCTTTTATCTTGTGTATAGAGAAGTCTAAATTTTTCTTCATAAAATAAAATTGCATAAGCTTAGAAATAAAAACCGCCCATGCTAAAACAGAAAATAAAACCAATATATAAATAACACCTTTTACCACCTCATCAGCGTTTTGATAAAGACTAGAAAGAGAAAGCTCTATTTTTGGTACTTCGGCTTCTATTTTAGGAGAATCAAAAGATAAATTTGTATCTGTTACATTCACTTCAGCATTTAAATTTAACAATAAAAAACAAAATAAAAATATTTTTTTTAGCATTTATATATTTCCTTAATATTTATATTCAAAACTTACTATAAAGGTGCGACCGCGAGCAGAGTTGTTATAAATATAAATAGGATCAAATAACCCTCCAGCATTTTGGTTTTCCCCTGTGTTGTAAGAGTAAAGTGCATCCATATAGTTTTTGTCAAATAAATTTTGTACTTCTGCTTTGATTGTAAAGTTTTTCAAAATTTTATAATTTGCATAAAGATCAACAATAGTTGGTATTTTTGGCAATTCATCTGTAGTTTTAAGCGGAGCCATAGCATCAGGATTGCTTGGATCATCATCTAAGCTACCTACAGGAACTATTCTCTTTGCTTTTCCTGTGTATTTAGCAAGAGCTCCTAGAGTTAGCTTTTCTTCAAATAATCTTACACCCATATCAAGATTAGCATAATGCTCTGGAAGTTGGGCAAATTGACTTTGGCCTGATTGTGCACCCCCAAATTCTAAAGATTCTGTATCTGAAAATTTATGCTTGGATTTTTGATAAGTATAAGATAGTATAGAATAAAAAAATCCCGTATCGTATTTAAATTCAAGTTCAACCCCGTGAAATTTAGCTTTTTCATCATCATTTAATTGCATAAGAAAGATAGCATCGTCAGCTTTTTGCCAATATCTTCTATTGTAAATATAATTTTTTACCTTAGTATCATAATAAAGCATTTTAAAACCTAAAGTATCGCTATCATTTAAAATTTCATGTGTAAAAGAATTAAAACCGATTTGATAAGTATCTGCACTTTCAGCCTTTAAAAATGTGTTCATATTATGCTCAAAACTTGCATCATGGGTGAAAAAATACTCTTGGACATTTGGAATTCTATGGCTTTTAGAATAAGAAATAAAAGGATTAAAAAGCGGATGGATATCTGCTGAAAGCATCAAAGAATAATTAAAATTATTGTAATCCTTTTCTAAATTTGTCGCATTTTTTGGCTGGCAATAAGGATTAGCCATGCTACAAATTCCTTTATATCCACTTAATTGCGCATTAGTCCAATTGATATTAGAATTTAAGGTGAAAATTCCTTTTGTAAAACTCGTATCCAAATAAAGGGTTTTGATATCTTGTTTTCCTTTAGGATAAAAACTGGTTAAAATATAAGGCAAAAGCACTCTATCTTGTGGAAAATCATTACTATAATGATTGTTTAAAATATTAACCCCATAAGTAAAATACAAATTTGAATCTTGTGAAAATTCTTTATTCATGGTATTACTAAGATCAAAAGTTACCGCTCGATTTTTAGTCTTAACTCCACTCATATCGTGATAACCCCAAGTGCTGCCTTGATTATACTTTTGCTTTCCATCATTGTAAGCAAATAAAAACTTTAGATCCAAAAGATTAGAATCAGGATTTAAACGATAATCAATTTGATAGGTATCATTTGTAATCTTTCTACCCGCAAGATTGTTCTTATAAGCTCTATAGTTTAAAATCGCCTCACTAATATCGGATTTGTATTCTACTTTAAAGAGTTGACTTCTAGGCTGATTATAAAGATTATTTGGGTTTATAGGTGCTGCTAAATTATCATCTGGAATGCCATCATCATCAGTGTCAAATGGGGGTTTTTGATCGCCTATATAGCCTCCACCTCCAATTTTATAATTTTGAGAAACATTTTGCCCACTATAAGCAAATAAAATGCCTAAATTAGCATTATTTTCTAACATAGTTTTTCCTGCTATAGCACCCATAAAATTAGGTCCTATAGCATTGCTACCATAAGAGTATTTTCCCAAAAAACCAAAAACTCTTCCTTCTTGTACTATATCATCTACGCCTATAGTTCTAAAATTAGCCGAACCCATTAAAGCATTAGCTCCATTTGCCCCGCTAAAAGTTCCACGATTAACATCTAAGGCGACTAAAAAATTTTTATCTATTGGGGCTGTAAAACTTGAAGTTCCAATTTGCCCATGAAAGCTATCATCACTTGCAGAACCAAAAAAAGTTTGAGTTACACCATCAATTTGTGTATTTACTCTTCCAAGTCCTGTCATACCGCGAATATTTACTGAAACTCCCCCTTGTGCTTGATCTACTTGAGTATAAGCACCAGGAACACTACGCACTATAGAATCTATACTTTGAGTGTTTGAATTTAAATTATCTCTTGTGCTTGTTGCTCCGGGAGTTACAAAGGGTTTTTCATCGTTTTTGATTTTTGAGCCTGAAATTTCAAGACTATCAAATTCTAATTCTTCGGAAAAAGCAAAATTAGCAAAACATAAACCCATAACACAAAATAAACTTAATTTTTTCATTATTCTCCTTTAATAATAAATAAAAGTATAATCACTGTCTTTTAAATCTCTTTCTCCATAGTTTAAATTCACCACGACTATTTTTTTATCACTTTTAAAATCTTGTATATGTAAAGGAATTCCTATTTTCTTGCTTGTATGATAGCTCCCAGCTAACAATAAAACCTTGTTTGTATGATGAACCAATACATCAGCCATTCGCCTGTCTTTAAATTGTTGAATTTCTACTAATTTATCTAGTAATTCTTTATTTTCTTGAGGATTTAATTTATGACTTAAGGATATAATGTCAAAAATTTGTTTTTTTACTTCATTTGTGGTTGAAACATAGCCCTTTAAAGGCTGAACTCCATTATAAATACTTGTAATTTCTGAGCGTGAAAGATTTGCGCCTAATATTTTTGCTCTTGAATAAAAAACTGCATTGACAAATTGATCATAATCTTTCCATTTCCAGCCCTTATCCCAATTTAACGCATTAGTAAGTTCATTGGTTTTAATGGTTTTTTTATTTTTAAAAGCTTTATCTAAGTGATTTTGCTCTGTGCTTGCTAACATTTCTAAAGCCACATCAAAGCTTATATTTTGAGAACTTAAATTTCCTTCTAAGGCATTAAAAATCATAACTTGGCTTATCTTGTGCTTTGCTTCATCGTGTTTTTCGCCAAGCAGTATCACATCTGCTTTTAATAATTCTACAATCATATCTTCAAAAGAAATCTTTTTTTGAGTATGAGTATCAAGTATATAAAAATCTTTGTTTTCTTGAAGTGGAGATGGTTTTTGCAAAACAGCACAAGCACTTAACATAAAGCTTATAAATAATGTGCTTAACATGGTATAAAATTTCATTATTATTTCTACTTTCTTTGTGGTTTATTTTTGATATTGAATATTAATATTTTATATATAAAAATACTCTTAAATATTTATATTAAATTTAATTATTTATAATTAATATCAAAATTAATTATAATAAAATGAAAATACTTATCATTAGAAAAATCATTAAGTTACTTTATATTTACTTTTTAATATTAATATCCTTTATCAAAAATTAGTCTAATTTTAATCACAAAAAAAAAGGGGAGAAATAATGAAAAAATTAGTTTTATTTTTATTTTGCTTAGGTTTTGCATTTGCGTGCTCTGAACACTCTAATGCTGATTTTAAAGATCATGATAAAACTAAATATAATTCTCAATATAAGGACAAATAAATGAAAAAAATCTTTTCTTTATGTTTATTAGGTTTTTCTTTACTAGGTGCTGCAGAACTTAACATTTACTCGGCAAGACATTATGATGCTGATTTTCAGATTATAAAAAAATTTGAGGAAAAAACAGGCATTAAAGTTAATCATACTCAAGCTAAAGCTTCAGAACTCATCAAAAGACTTTCGCTTGAAGGAAGCAATTCGCCTGCTGATATTTTTATAACAGCCGATATATCCAATCTTACAGAAGCAAAAAATTCTGGACTTTTAAGCCCTGTTAAATCAAAATATTTAGAAGATACTATACCCGCTCATTTAAGAGATAAAGATGGGGAATGGTTTGCGATTACAAAAAGAGCAAGAATTATTGCTTACAATAAAAATGCAAACACTGACATTAGCAAAATGAAAAACTATGAAGATTTGGCTAAGCCTGAATTTAAAGGACAAATCGTTATGAGAAGTGCTACAGCTCCTTATAGCAAAACTCTTTTAGCTTCTATTATAGCTAATGATGGAGATGAAAACGCTAAAGTATGGGCTAAGGGTGTGCTTGACAATCTTGCAACCAAACCAAAGGGTGGAGATAGGGATCAAGCCAGACAAGTTTTTGCAGGTGAGGCTAAATTTGCTGTTATGAATACTTATTATATAGGGCTTTTAAAAAATTCTAAAAATCCAAAAGATGTAGAAGTTGGAAATTCCTTAGGTATTATTTTTCCAAATCAAGACAATAGAGGAACTCATATAAATATCAGCGGTATTGCTATGACAAAATCAAGCAAAAATCAAGAAGCAGCTAAGAAGTTTATGGAATTTATGCTAACTCCAGAAATTCAAAAAATTCTCACTGATAGCAATTATGAATTTCCTATAAGAAACGATGTAGAATTAAGCCAAACGGTAAAAGATTTTGGAACTTTTAAAGAAGATCAAATACCTGTGAGTCAAATAGCAGAAAAGGTTAAAGAGGCTGTTAAAATTTATGATCAAGTCGGTTTTAGATAATGCTTAAAACCCTAAAGTATTACAAGATAGGGGCAATTTTACTTGCCCTTTTTCTTACTCTACCTATTTTTGGCATCTTTGCTGAGCTTTTTTATATTCTTTTTCAAAATTTCAATACAAGCAATTTGGCTGAAATTTCATCCATTAAAGAAAATTTGAGTCATTTTTTTGATTATTTGTTTTTAAAATTCATCAAAGATACTTTGATAGTTAGTATAGGGGTGTTATTACTAAGCTTGATTTTAGGTGTAAGTAGTGCTTATTTGATGGCAAATTATAATTTTTACTTTTGTAGGATTTTAGAAAAATTACTCATTTTACCCTTGGCAATACCTGCTTATATTTTAGCTTTTGTATATGTTGGAATTATGGATTTTCAGGGCTTTTTTCATGAAGTTTTTGGTTTTAGGATAGATTTTTTCAACCACTATGGAGTTATTTTTGTCTTAGGAATTTCTTTATATCCTTATATTTACTTATTTGCCAAAACTGCTTTTAAAAGCGAAGCCATAGAAGCTTATGAAGTAGCTAAAATTATGGGATATTCTGAATTTAGAATTTTTTCACGCATCATGCTTTTAAGTGCAAGACCTGCTATTTTTTCTGGAGCTTTGCTTGTGTTGATGGAAACTTTAAGCGACTATGGAGCTTCGGCTTATTTGGGGGTAGATACCTTTTCGGCAGGGATTTTTAAACTCTGGTATGATTTGAATGATTCTTATTCATCTAGTATTTTGTCAGGAATTTTGATGATTTTTGTTTTTTTAATCATGTATATAGATTATTATTATAAAAACAAGCATCATTATAGTTTTAATCAAAATTTAACTCTTTTTATCAAAAAAAGGAAATTAAGTCATATAAAGCAAATTTTAGCCTGTTTTTATTGTTTTATCATCGCTTTATTAGGATTTATCTTGCCTTTTATATGGCTTGTTTATTGGGGGCTAAAAGATTTTAAACTTTTTGAAGCAGAATTTTATATCATTAGTTTTCAAACCATTATATTGGCTTTCATCACAGCTTTGATTACGACTTTACTGGCTTATTTTTTAATGTTTAGCTCAAGAATCATAAAAAATAACTTTTTCAGCCTATGTATTCTTAAGCTAAGTTCTTTGGGTTATTCTATACCTGCGGCTGCCTTAGGAATTAGCATGATTGTCCTTTTCGTGTTTTTAGATAAAATTTTTCATCTTAATTTATTAGGCACTTCATTGATTATTTTAGTTTTTGCTTATATTATTCGTTTTCTAGCGAGTGCAATTTATTCTTTAGAAGGGGGTTATAATAAAATCCATCTTAACACCGATGAAGCAAGTTTAAATTTAAGGCCGAGTTATTTGATCTTATTTTTTAAAATTCATACTCCTTTAATGAAACATTTTTTATTTTTGGCTTTTATCATTGTTTTTATCGATACCATAAAAGAGCTTCCTTTGAGTAGAATTTTAGCTCCTTTTGGTTTTGAAACTCTAAGTGTAAAAGCTTTTTGGTTTGCAAGTGATGAGAGAATTTATGATGCTGCTTTGCCTTCGCTGCTCATTGTTTTACTTTCTTTAATAGTTGTTATTTGGATGGATAAAATCACAAGGAAAGATGATGTTAGAAATTAAAAACCTATCAAAAAATTTTGGCAAAATACAAGCTTTAAAAAATATCAATCTTCATGTTAAAGAAGGAGAATTTTTAAGCATTTTAGGAGGGAGCGGAAGTGGTAAAAGTACACTTTTAAGAATCATCGCCCAACTAGAACAAGCGAGCTCTTGTGAATTTTTAAAATGCAAGGGCGAAGTGGCGATGATGTTTCAAAACTATGCTTTATTTCCCCATTTAAATGTTGAAAAAAATATACTTTTTGCACTCTATGATAAAAAAGATAAAAAACAAATTTTAGAGGATTTGTTAAAAACCTTTGAAATTGAAAATTTAAGATATAAGAAAATTGATGAAATTTCGGGCGGACAAGCGCAAAGAGTGGCTTTTGCTAGAGCAGTAGCAAGAGGCTGTAAACTTTTGCTTTTAGATGAACCTTTTTCTAATTTAGATCAGAATTTAAAACAAGACTTAAGAAGAGAGCTAAAAAAACTCATACAAAAACAAAAAATTACAGCCATTATGGTAACTCACGATATCGAGGATGCTTATTGTATGTCTGATAAAATCGCCTTTCTTGATAAAGGAGAAATTCTAGCTCATGCAGATCCTAAAGAGCTTTATTTTAAGCCTAATCATAAAAGTGCTAGAATTTTACCTGATTTAAATATCATAGAAGAAGAGCTTGATTTAGAAGATGAATTTTTTCAGTGGATTGCTTCAAAAAATTATACTTTTGGCTATGCAGAACTTAAAATAGGAAATCGTTTTGAAGCTACAATTTTGCAAAAAGAATTTTTAGGAGCTTTTTATAGACTCAAAGTAAGATATAAAAATATAGATTTTTTTATGTTGCTCAGCTCAAATTACACGCTAAAAGAAAAAATAAATTTTGATATTATCAATTTTTAGCTAAAATTCCTAAAATTTCTTTAAGGACACGACCAATGAAAAATCTTTTAATTATAGGCGCAGGCGGGGTAAGTCGCGTAGCTACCGTAAAATGCGCAATGAATTCAGATACCTTTAGTAAAATCACTCTAGCAAGTAGAACCAAAAGCAAATGCGATGAAATTGCTAGTTTTATCAAAGAGCGTCTAGGAGTAGAAATTCAAACCGCACAAATTGATGCAGATGATAGCGATGCGGTTGTAGAGCTTATTAAAAAAACAGGGGCGCAAATTTTGCTTAATGTAGCTTTGCCTTATCAGGATTTAAGCTTGATGGATGCTTGCATAAAAGCAGGAATTGATTATGTTGATACAGCAAACTATGAGCATCCAGATCTAGCTAAATTTGAGTATAAAGAACAATGGGCAAGAAATGATAAATTTAAAGAAGCAGGAATTTTAGGACTTTTAGGAAGTGGGTTTGATCCTGGCGTTACAAATGTTTTTTGTGCTTATGCGCAGCAAAATTTATTTGATGAAATTTCTTATATAGATATTTTAGATTGTAACGCAGGCGATCATGGCTATGCTTTTGCGACTAATTTTAATCCCGAAATCAATCTTAGAGAAGTTTCTGCTAAGGGACGCTACTGGGAAAAAGGCGAGTGGATAGAAACACAACCGATGGAAATAAAAATGGAATGGGATTATCCTGAAGTAGGCGTAAAAGATAGTTACTTACTTTATCACGAAGAGCTTGAAAGCTTGGTAAAAAATATCAAGGGCTTGAAGAGAATTCGCTTTTTTATGACTTTTGGACAAAGTTATTTAACTCATATGAAATGCCTTGAAAATGTTGGAATGCTAGGTATAAAACCTGTGATGCATCAAGGTAAAGAAATCATTCCTATAGAATTTTTAAAAACCCTACTTCCTGATCCTGCAAGTTTAGGTCCTCGCACAAAAGGTTATACCAATATAGGTTGTGTAATCCGTGGTATAAAAGATGGCAAAGACAGACAAGTTTATATTTATAATGTTTGCAATCACGAAGAATGTTATAAAGAAACCGGCGCACAAGCGGTAAGCTACACTACAGGAGTTCCTGCGATGATAGGTACAAAACTAATCGCTAAAGGAATTTGGCAAGGAAAAGGTGTGTTTAATATGGAAGAATTTGACGCAAAACCTTTTATGGATGAGCTTAATTCTCAAGGACTTCCATGGAAGATTATCGAAATGACTCCAAGTTTAGGAGAGTAAAAAGGCATCTTTTAAGATGCCTTGTATTATTTTACAGGATGAAGTTCGTTTGCGTAAAAGCTAACTGATCCCATACCTTCTTTTAAAGCCCATTCATAAGCTTTTGCTACAAATTCCCAGTTAATATGAGCATAGAATTTTTCTAAATACGCAGGACGCGCATTACGATGATCTACATAATAAGCATGCTCCCAAACATCCACAACAAGTAAAGGAACTTTATCTTCAGTGATAGGTGTAGCTGCATTTGAAGTACCCACAAATTCTAATTTTTGATTTTTAGTATTATAAACTAACCAAAACCAACCTGAACCAAAAACCCCTGTCGCACCTTTGATAAATTCAGCTTTGAAATTCTCTAAAGAACCAAATTCTTTTTCTAAAGCTGCTTGTAAATTAGCATCCATACTTTGGCATGAGCCACCACAGCCACAGCCTGTGATCGGTTTAATGCAATCAAAATAAAAATCATGATTATAAACTTGAGCAGCATTGTTAAATACTCCACCACTTGAACTTTTAATAATGCTTACAAGATCTTTACTTGCAAATTCAGTATCTTTGATAAGATTATTAAGATTTGTTACATAAGTATTGTGGTGTTTTCCATGATGATAACTAAAAGTTTCAGCACTTAAAAAATCACCAAAAGCATTGGTATCATAAGGTAATTTTCTTAATTCAAACATAATTTCTCCTTTAATTTAGTAGTTTGACAAAATATTGTAGCATAAAAATTATATAAAAAGACTAAGAAAGTCTTTAATTATTTCTTTAAATTTCCAAGACATTTTTTAAGAGAAAAAATTAAGAATTTTATGAAAATTATCTTTTTTAATACCTACAAAAACAAGATAAATATCTACAAGCTTCCAAATGCTAGCAACAACAAACATTAAAGCAAAAATGGCAAAATAATCTATAAAAATCGAATGGCTCTCATCTAACAATGCTATAAAAGCAGCAAAAGTAGCAAATAAAGGTATTATAAAAAAAGCTAATTTAATACAAGCTAACAAGATATCGCCCTTATAAAATCTATCAACCCCAAATAATCCCACAGTTATACTTAATACAAGGCCAACCAAAGGATTTTTAAGAGAGATAGCATAAAGAGCACTTAGATCTTTTTGGCTTTTTTTAATTCTTCCTCTAAGATAAATAGCCTTTCTTCGGGAATCTTATCTTTAAATATGAGCAATATCGTTTTATCTTGCTTCATTGTAAAACTTCAAAAATTTTTTTAAGATTATTTTGACAAATATCTTTCCATACCAAAAAATAATCCAAAATCACCCAAACACTTAGTATGAAAAATAAATTTATAAAAATCAGCATAGTGCTTTCATCATTTTTATCTTCTGCTATTATTAAACCTATAGAAACAAGTATTGCTGATATGATTTTAAGTATACCTAAAATTATATTGCCATTATAAATTCTATCTAAACCAGGAAGCAAAAAAGCAAATAAAAGTCCATATAGGGGATTTTTCAGTTTGATAAATAAAAGCTTTTCTTTTTGTTCTTCGCTTGCTTTTTCTAAACTTTCCTTAAGAAAAATTAAAGAATCCTTTGGAATTTTATCTTTAAAATATAACAAGAAAAAATTGGTATCATGGCTCATTTGTTTATTAATCCTCATCATTCTAATAAAACAAAAAATTCTACAAATAAAATTCTTATAAGTTTATAAATCCATTTTTATGAAAAACAATAAAAATATTAAGTAAAAATCCTAAAGAACATCTATGATTGATTTCGGAAATATTAAAAAAAGGATTTAAGTGGTGACCCATACGAGACTCGAACTCGTGTTACCGCCGTGAAAGGGCGATGTCCTAACCGCTAGACGAATGGGCCACTTTTAAAAGGAGTAAAAATAAAAACGAAGTTGAATTATATATTTTTTATTCTTAAAGTTTAATTAAATATAATCCACTGCTATAAATTTTTAATCATAATTTCATTAAAAAAATTAATTAAGAAATTTTTATTATAATTCTCAACTTTTACATCTTTCATAGGAGTTGTCATGGATTTTTATAGTCTTATTCTTTTATCCTGTGCACTAGCGATGGATGCTTTTGCTGTATCTTTATGTAAGGGATTTAGTGTTAAAAAATTGAATTTAAAACACTATATTATTACAGGAGTTTATTTTGGTGGTTTTCAAGCTTTAATGCCAGCTATTGGATATGCTATAGGCATCACTTTTGCATCTTTTATTGCAAGTATTGATCATTGGATAGCCTTTGTTTTACTTTCTTTAATTGGGCTAAAAATGATTAAAGAATCTTTTGAGAATGAAAATTGCGACACCAATTCAAATCAATTTGGATTTAAAATCATGTTTGCCTTAGCTGTAGCTACAAGTGTTGATGCCTTAGCTATAGGAGTTAGCTTTGCCTTTTTAGATGTTGATTTGTTTTTGGCATTATTTTTAATAGGCTCTATTACTTTTATCTTATGTGCTATTGCTTTAGAATTAGGCAATAAATTTGGCACTCGCTTTAGAAACAAAGCTGAATTTTTAGGGGGAGCTGTTTTGATAATCTTAGGGATAAAAATTTTAGTTGAGCATTTATTCTTTAGCTAAAAATTTATTTCTAAGTAACTCTAGGGCTTTAGAAAATTCCAAAGGAGTGCTTTGGAATTTTTTATTAAAAGTTCTTTGACGCTTGGCAAGCTGTGATGTATGTATACTAATCAAACTTTCAAGCTCTTTTAAAGAAATTTGATTTTCTAAATACTCTTTGCATTCCTTAAGCCCTATAGAATTTAATGCTTTAAGATTGTTATCAAAATTTGAAAAAAGCATTCTTGCTTCTTCTATAAGCCCATTATCAATCATTTCTTTTGTTCTTGCTTCTATGCGTTTTCTTAGAATTTCTCTATCCCATACAAGCTCATAAATTTCAATATCCTTAAGCACCCCATCTTTTTGTGTCTTTTTTAAAAAATCACTAGGAATTTCATTTGTACTTTCATAAATACTTAGCCATTTTTTAAGACGATAAGTATCATTTTTTTCTATTTTATAAGCCGGATCAATTTTTAATAAAAGAGCATAAATTTCATCATTACTTAAAGTGCTAGTCGTATCTTGAATTTTTTGACTTAAACCATCTATCATCGTTTTTAGATAAAAACCTGTTCCACCTACTATAATCAAAGGCAAATCATTTATAAGAGCAAATTCTTTTGCTTTTTGGTATTCTCTTATAAATAATTCTACATTAAAATGCTCATCAACACTTAATAAATTTACTCCAAAATAGTTTAAATTTGCAAGCTCATCTTTAGATGGCTTGGCATTGGCTATATTGATTTCTTTATAAACACAAAGACTATCAAGGCTTAAAACCACTGCATTAAATTCTTTAGCTAAGGCATTTGCTATATAAGTCTTTCCACTGGCAGTGGTTCCTATAAGTGCGATTTGAAAAAACATGTGATAATTTATCCTAAAATTTATGAAAATTTTAGTAAAATCATAGCAAAAAATATTTTAAAGTGAAAAACATGAACACAATTTGGAATAAATTTAAAGATATTTTGGAACTTGTGGTATTTAAGCATTCTATTTTTGCCTTGCCCTTTTTATTTTCATCTATGATAGTGGCTTCAAAACTCGTTAATGATAGCGCTTGGTTTGGTTTTAAGGCTTTGATTTTGGGTATTATTTGTGCTGTAAGTGCAAGAAATTTTGCTATGGCGACCAATCGTTTAATGGATGAAGATATCGATAAAGACAATCCTCGCTGTGCAAATCGCCCTAATGTCAGTGGAAAAATAGGACGCAAAAGCGTTTGGATTTTTATTATCCTTAATGCGATTATTTTTATATTGTGTTCTTATTTTATCAATACTTTGGCTTTTTATCTTTCTTTTCCTGTGCTTTTTGTATTGGCAATTTATTCTGCTTTTAAACGCTTTAGTTCTTTAGCGCATTTAGTTTTAGGATTTTGTTTAGGACTTGCACCTATTGCAGGCAGTGTGATAGTCATGGGTGAAATTCACATTTATAGTGTGATTTTATGCTTAGGGGTAACTTTTTGGACGGCTGGATTTGATTTGCTTTACTCTTTACAAGATATGGAGTATGATAAAAAAGTAGGACTTCATTCTATCCCTGCTAAATTTGGCTCTAAGGCGACTTTATTTATCTCGGCTTTTTGCCATGTATTAGCAGTATTATTTTGGCTACTTTTTGTTTGGCAGGTTTGGGGAGTAGCGCTTGGAAATATTGCATTATTTGGAGTGATTATCAGCGGTATTATTTTGGCTTTTGAACATAAAATTGTACATAAAAATTTTGCTCACATTGATAAAGCGTTTTTTACTTTAAATGGATATTTAAGTATAATATTTTTTATTTTTATTTGGGTTGATTTAGTATGGAAATAAGTCTTTTTAAGGCAGGATTTGAAGCTTCTTTAGAGTGTTGTGATATTGAAAATAACCATTTTTTACAAGAATATCTAAAATTAGGTGCCATTTCTCAACTTTCAAAATGGAAAAAACTCGCCTTGCGTGTGGATTTTGATGAGGGCGAGAAAATCATTTTCGATTTACTTTTGAGCTTAAAAGAAGATATTTTAAGACTTGAGGATTCTTTGGATAAAAATAAAGATCTTTTAGTACTCAAACAAAAAGGCGTGGTTGAATCTTTAAATTTTGAATATTTAAATTTTTTAGATGAGATTTTAGAAGAAGGAAAAGAGTATTACATAAGATTTGATCTTAATAATCAAAAAATGGCCATTTTTGCTAAAGCTCAAAATAAAAAATTAGCTCAAATTATCAAAATAAAACCCGAAGATAGAATAGCTTTTGATGCTTTCGTGGTTCAATTGCAAAGAGATATGATAAGAAATAAAAAGGACAAAAATGAGTAATGATGTGCTTTATTTAGTTTTTATGATCGTACTTTTGGTTGCAATATTAGCTTATATGAATATCAAAGATAAAGAAAGTAGTGCAAAAATAAACAAACTCCAAGGCGTGGTTGAAGATATTACAAAAGAACTTCATTATTTACGCAAAGAATTAGGCGTAAAAGATGAGGGCGATCAAGAGGAAGAGGACTATAAAATTACTCTATTGAAAGAAGAAATTCAAATCACGCTTGAAAAACAAATCAGTGCAAAAATTACCCCCGTTTTAAGAACTTTAAAAACCATGGAGCATATTATAGAAGATTTTCAAAATGAGCAACAAAATCGTATTTTAAATTTGGAACAAAAAGCACAAAGTATGACAAAATTAACACCAAATTATGATACCGAAGAGCAAAAAATTGTGGATTTATTTAAAGAGGGAAAAAGTATAGAGCAAATTGCAAAAGATTTGCGTATAGGCACTGGAAATGTTGAGCTTGTTTTAAAATTTAAACAACTTATCAAATAATCACTAGGAGAGGCAATGCTTATTGATCAGTTTGGCAGAAAGATTAATTATCTTAGAATATCAGTAACCCAAAGATGTAATTTTCGTTGTCTTTATTGTATGCCAAAAATTCCTTTTAATCATCAACCTAAAGAAAATTTACTGAGCTTTGAAGAGCTTTTTTTGTTTGTTAAAGTGGCTATTGATGAAGGGATCGAAAAAATTCGTATCACTGGAGGAGAGCCTTTACTGCGTAAAGATTTAAGTGTGTTTATAAAAATGATAAATGATTATAAAAAAGATCTTGATTTAGCCATTACAACGAATGGTTTTTTATTAAAAGATTTTGCTAAAGATCTTAAAGATGCTGGACTGAAGCGTTTAAATATCTCTCTTGATACCCTAGAAAGCAAAAAAGCAAAAATTCTCGCGCAAAAAGATGTTTTAGATAGTGTCTTAGCGGGGATTGATGAGGCCTTAAGCGTAGGTTTAAAAGTCAAGCTAAACACTGTTGTGTTAAAGGGTTTAAATGATGATGAGTTGATACCTCTTTTGGAATTTGCAAAATCTAAAAACATTCAAATTCGCTTTATTGAATTTATGGAAAATATACATGCTTATGGAAAATTACAAGGTCTAAAAAGAGATGAAATCATACAAATTCTAAGTCAAAAATATCAAGTAAAACTCATTAAAAAAGCTGAAAAAGCTCCTGTGAGTATTTATAGTGCGGATGGTTATGAATTTGGGATTATAGATCCACATAGCCATGAATTTTGTGATTCTTGCAACCGCATTCGCTTAAGCGCTGAAGGTTTACTTATACCTTGTCTTTATTTTGATGAGGCTTTAAGCATTAAAGAAGCAGTGAGAAAAGGTGATATTAACGCTGCTGCAAACATTTTACAAGAAGTATTACGCAATAAACCTGAAAAAAATAGATGGAGTGTGGTAGATAACGAAACTTCATCTCGCGCTTTTTATCAAACCGGAGGTTAAATTTGCAACTTGTTGAAAGTTTTTTAAGTATACAAGGAGAAGGCAAATATAGCGGAAAACTAGCCATTTTTATGCGTTTTGCAGGATGTAATTTTAATTGCTCAGGCTTTGGGGTAAAGCTTATTAAAAATGGAAAAACTCTTAAAGGTTGCGATACTATAAGGGCAGTTTTTACTAAAGAATTTAATGAAGAATATGAAATTTTAAATGCAAGTGAACTTTTTAAACGCGTGCTTGATTTAAAAAAAGATTTTAATCCTATTGTGGTGATTACTGGAGGAGAACCCTTAATCCATCATGAAAATCCAGAATTTATCGATTTTATCCAAGCTTTATTGAAAAATAATTTTGAAGTGCATTTTGAAAGCAATGGAAGCATAGAGCTTGATTTTGAAAAATATCCTTTTTATAAAGAATGTGTTTTTGCTCTAAGTGTCAAGCTTCAAAATAGCGGGATGGGTAAAGAAAAAAGATTAAATTTCAATGCCCTTAAAGGCTTTAAGCATTATGCTAAAGATAGCTTTTACAAATTTGTTTTAAATTCCAGTCAATTAGAAAGTTTGTCACTAGAAATTTTAGAAATTTTAGAAAAAGCGCCTAATGAAATTTTTTGTATGCCTATGGGAGAAAATGAGCAAAATTTAAAACAAAATGCTTTAAAAATAGCCGAGTTTTGTATTAAAAATGGTTATAATTATTCTGATAGAATCCATATTCGTCTTTGGAATGATAAAGAGGGTGTATGATTATAAGAAAATTATTTGAATTTGAAAATGCTCATATTGTTAGATTTTGTTCTTCAAGTCGTTGTAAAAGTAGTATTCATGGACATTCTTACAAGGTTGAGGTTTTACTTGAAAGCAAGTATTTAGATAATGCGGGAATGGTTTATGACTTTGGGCTTTTAAAAACCCATATGCGTCAAATTATTGACAGCTTTGATCATGCTATTACACTTTTTAATCAAGATGATGAATCTTATTTAAATGAAATGAAAAAATACTCGCAGCGCTGGATAAGCTTGCCTGTTAATGTCAGTGCTGAAAATTTTTGCCGTGTATTTTTTATTTTAATCGATGCTTTATTAAAACAAACCAAGATGATAAATGGCGAACAAGGTGTAAATTTGCAAAGCATTATAGTACATGAAACAAGAACAGGCTATGCACAAGGGTTTAAAGAAGATGCTTATAGTCCTACTATGCCAAAAATCACACTTGAAGATATAGAATTTTCACCTGCTATAAAAGCAGAATGGAATGATATAGAATTTTATGATAAGTTGAAAAATTTACACATTTTTACAAATCCTAAGGAGGTTTAATGGGTAAAAACTTAAGTATTTTAATAAGCTTATTTGCAGTTTTATTTTTAAACGCTTGTAGTGATGATAAAGAATTTAATCACAAAAACCAAAATACTACCGAAGAAATAGTACAAATTGAACAAAATGATGAAAAAACCGAATTTAGCGATACGAATTTGCCCTTACCGGTTGATGATGAGGCCAGTATCAGCGAAGACTATGATGTAAATCCAAGTGTTATTAATTCTTTATATAAACAAAAATGCGCTACTTGTCATGGAGAAAAAGGAGAAGTTAAAACCAAAAAAGGTATTGCAATTAAAAATTTAAGCAGTGAAAAATTTATTCAAAGACTTCAAAATTTAAAAGATGAAGCTCATAATTTCTTAACCCAAGAACAAAGAGAAAATTTAGCAAAATATATCAGCAAGGAGAAATAAATGGATAAAAGTTATGAATTTTTTTTAGCTCTACATCTTTATAGTCTTTATGCTAGTGGATTTTTAATGTTTTTTTATCTTGTCTTGACTCAAGGAAATTTTAAAACCGAATTTATATTTATCCGCAGAATCCGTTTGTTTTTACCTATATACTATGTTTTTTTAGCCTTGATGCTTTTTACAGGTTCTTTGCTTTTAGCGATTAAACAATTTCAAACACATTTAAATCTTTGGCTCATGATTTTTTCTTGGATTTTTATTTTTGCTTTAGCTATTTTTCATTTTATACAATTTAAAAAAGCTCGTAGATTAAGACGCTATATAACTTTTAGACGCATTAGTTTTATGATTTTATTTTGTGAACTTGTCCTTTTAATCTTACCTTTTTTAACAGGTAAATATTTATAAATGCAATTTTTATACCACAAGCAAGCAGGGGAAGAAATTTTAAAACTTAAGGGCGAAGAATTTGCTCACTTGAAAGCAAGAAGAATTAAAGAAAATGAAATTTTATCTTTAAGAAATTTAGAGGATGATTTTATTTATGAATATAAAATTTCAAATTTAGATCGTAATTCTTGTTTGCTTTATTTTTTACATAAGCATTTTAAGTCTCATCCGCAAAGCGAACTTGATTTAGCCTTGGCGGTTATTGATACTAAAATTTTGGAAAAAACACTTCCTTTTTTAAATGAACTTGGAGTTAAAAAATTACACCTTGTTTTTACTGAATTTTCTCAAAGAAATTTTAAACTTGATTTTGAGAGATTAGAAAAAATCATCATTTCATCTTGTGAGCAGTGCGGAAGAAGTCACAAAATGCAAATTCAAAGCTATAAAAATATACAAGAATTTAGCAAGGTTTTTCCTGATGCTGTTTTGGTTGATTTTGAAGGTGAGGTAAAGGAATTTGATAAAACTCGACTTTATTTTATAGGTCCAGAGGGTGGATTTAGCCCCAAAGAAAAACAAATGTTTAAAGAAAAAATTTGCCTTAAAGTTCCTAATATTTTGAGAAGTCAAAGTGCTGCCATTGCAGTGGCTGCAAAAATATTGCTTTAATTTTACTTAAATTAATGTTTTTTTTATATTAAATTTAATATAATCACCGCTTATTGTTTTAATTTTAAGGAAAAAGCTATGAAAAAAGAAATTCATCCAGAATATGTAGAATGCAAAGTTAGCTGCGCTTGTGGCAATACTTTTGTTACTAAATCAAACAAAAGTGAGTTAAGAGTTGATATTTGTTCAAGCTGCCATCCTTTCTTCACAGGTAGCGAAAAAATCGTAGATGCAGCAGGTCGTGTAGAGAAATTTAAGAAAAAATACGCAATGCAATAATTATGCTTTATTTTATTCCTACACCCATAGGAAATTTAAGCGATATTTCTTTTCGTGCTTTAGAGCTTTTAAAGACTTGCGATATTTTTTTTTGTGAAGATACAAGGGTAAGCAAGTCTTTACTTTCTTTACTTTCTTCTAAATTTGAAATCGATTTTGGAGATAAAAAATTTATATCTTTTCACACCCACAATGAAAAAAAAGTTTTAGAAAATTTAGACTTGGAATTTTTTAATCAAGACATTGCTTTTTTGAGTGATGCGGGTATGCCAGGGATTAGTGATCCTGGGCAATTTTTAATTGATTTTGCTTTAGAAAATGATATCCAATTTGAAGTTTTACCCGGTGCTAATGCAGCTTTGGTGGCACTTGTAAGCTCGGCTTTGTGCGAAAAAGAATTTATTTTTATGGGTTTTTTAGCCAATAAAGGCAAAGAACGCCAAAAAGATATCCAAAAAATACTCAATCATCCTTATCCTAGTGTTATTTACGAATCTCCTAAACGCATTTTGTCTTTAATAGAACAAATAGCTATTTTAGATAGTCAAAGAGAAGTTTTTGCGATTAAAGAAATTTCTAAAAAATTTGAAGCCAAATTTAAAGGCAAGGCTATAGATCTTTTTAATGAATTAAAACAGGTAAATTTAAAGGGTGAGTGGGTTGTTGTGTTGGCTAAAAATGATAAAGATAACATTAGTCATTCCTTGTGTGAAAATGATATTTTAGAGCTTGAAATACCTTTAAAAACAAAAAGCAAGCTTTTGGCAAAGATGAATGGAAAAAATCCAAAAGAAATTTATCAAAAACTGCTTTTAAGTCAAAGTTAGGTAAAATTTAGAATGATAGTTTATGGAAAACAGATATTTTTTTATATTTTAGAACGACATAAAGAGCTTATAAATGAGCTTTATTTAGCTAAAGAGTGCGACAAAGAAACTTTTAAAAAAATTGCTAGTTCAGGCTTTAAGATCAAAAAACTTGATTTTAAAACAGCCCAAGCTTATGCTAAAGGTGGAAATCATCAAGGTTTTTTACTAGATATTAAAGAGTATGAATTTAAAGATTTGCACACTCTTAAAAAGGGTGAATTTATAGCTATTCTTTATGGTATCAGTGATGTTGGAAATATAGGAGCTATCGTAAGAACAGCTTATGCTTTAGGAGTGGATGGACTTATTTTTATCGGCGAAAGACTCGCGATGGAAGGCGTTATCCGCACGAGCAGTGGAGCGGCGCTAGATCTTGAAATTGCTTTAAATAATGATATTTTTACCGTTTTAAATGAGCTTAAACAAGTAGGATTTAAGCTTTTTGCTAGTGCAAGTGGAGGTAAACAAATTCATCATTATAAAGTCGATAAGGGTAAAAAAGCTTTGATTTTAGGAAGTGAAGGTTTGGGATTAAGTGCTAAAATAATAAAAAAATGCGATGAATGTGTAGGCATAGAAATGAAAAATAATTTCGACAGCCTTAATGTCAGTGTAGCTTTTGCAATACTTTGTGATAGGATGATAAATGCTTAATTGGAAAAAAATTGAAGATTTAAATTTAAAAGAAGTTGCTGCTAGAACAAAAATCGAATTGGAATTTTTAGAAGCTTTAGTTAAAAAGGATTTTGCCACCTTAAATCGTTTTAATGTCCGTGGTTTCGTAAAAATTTTAAGTCGTGAATACGAACTTGATTTTACGGATTTTAATGAAGAATTTGAAACCTATCTCAATGAAAATAATCTTAACGATACAACCACCAAGCCTAAGATGATAACCCCTAAATTAGATGCTTATAGCCAAAAGTCAACTAGTTTTGTATCTTTTATAATTATAGTTATAATTATAGCACTTATAGGTTTTGGGATTTATTATTTTGATTATATTAAATCTTTTTTTCAAAAGGATCAAAACAACTCAAGTGCGGCCGTTGTAGATATTATCGGAAAAGCACAATCTAATCTAAAAGCTTTAGAAAATAATGTAGTTGTGATTGACAATCAAGCTGAAGAAAATGAAACAGAAGCCAATTTAACTCAAATACAAAATACAGAACTTAACAATACAAAAGAAGAAATAAAACAAATTTCTACCACACCAAATAATACAAATGCCAATGAAGAAAATTTAAGCACAAATGATTCTTTAGCAACAACAAATCAAGAAGTTGCAGAAGTCTCAAAAGCTCTCAATAAAGAAGCTCATTTTAAAGCTTCGGGTAAAATTTGGATAGGTTTGATTGATTTATCAAATTATAGAAAAACTAGTCTTGTAAAAGAAAATGATTTTAATCTTTCTTTAGAAGTAAATCGTTTGGTTTTAACAGGAGCTGCGGCTTTAAGTGTTTTTGATGAAAATGGAAAAGAACAAAAATTTCCTGCAGGAAATTCAAAGCGCTTTTTGATTAAAGATGGAAAAATTACAAGTATTTCGGCGGCTGAATTTATGAAGTTAAATAAAGGTAAAGAATGGTAAAAAAAATCTTTATTTTTTTATTTTTAGCTAATTCTGTTTTTGCTGTTTCTAGTTTAGAGCTAGTGAAAAATTTAGTTGCTAATCCTTCTAAAGATTCTCAATTGCGTCTTTTGTTTCCTAGCTCCAGCTATATGGATAATAAAGGCAATCCAGACATAGCTAAAATTTCAAGAATTTTAAAAACCAATTCTTTAATCAACCTAACTCTACCAGAGCCTCGAACTTTAAAGCTTAATTTTAAAGCTAAAGCAGATTCTGTTGTATTTTTTAAGATTTTAACTGACGCACTTACAAATCTTGGATATATATATTTTATTCCTACGGATATGATTTTACGCGATGGCAATATAGACTATACCATACAAGTAGAATCTCAATACATTTTAGATCCAGGTGCCTTATACGCTCTTTTAAAAGATAATTCAGTTTATATAGACAATATCAAGCGCATAGGTACTTATGACTATGAGTATGATTTAAATTTTGAAAATGCTCAGCTTAATACTAATATTGATTTAAAACTTAATTCCACACAAGCTTTAGAAAGACCGCTTAAAGATTATGTATTTACTCTTCAAGGGGCTTCAAATTTGATGATTGATGCTCATGATGCTGATTTTTGGTTTCCTAAAGTGTTATTTTTAGATAAAAATTTAAATCTTATTAAAGCAGTCAAGAGTCAAGCTCAAAATAATCATTTTTCAGAGCTTATTCCAAGCGGTGCAGTTTATGCAATTGTAAGTGATATGTATAGTTTAGACAATATCCGAAGAGGTTTAAAAATCACCCTAAAAAAATAAAAAGGAAGAGAAATGTTTGATGAAATTCGTTTCAATACCATAGAAAGGCTTCCAAATTATGTTTTTGCAGAAGTAAATGCGATCAAAATGGCAGCAAGGCGTGCTGGAAAGGATATCATCGATTTTTCTATGGGAAATCCCGATGGTAAAACCCCTCAACATATCATTGATAAACTTTGTGAAAGCGCCAATAAAGACAAAACTTCGGGGTATTCTACCTCTATGGGGATTTATAAACTTCGCCTAGCTATTTGCAATTGGTATAAAAGAAAATACGGAGTAAATTTAGATCCTGAAAGTGAAGTAGTAGCGACTATGGGCTCTAAAGAGGGTTTTGTCAATTTAGCAAGAGCGATTATCAATCCAGGAGATGTGGCTATAGTGCCAGCTCCAGCTTATCCTATCCATACTCAAGCTTTTATCATAGCAGGAGGAAATGTAGCTAAAATGCCTCTTAAATATAATGAAAAATTTGAGCTTGATGAAAACAAATTCTTTGAAGATTTGGATAAAACCCTGCATGAAAGCATTCCGCGTCCAAAATATGTAGTGGTTAATTTTCCACACAATCCAACAACGGTAACTTGTGAAAAAAGTTTTTATGAAAGATTGGTTGCAACTGCAAAAAAAGAGCGATTTTATATTATTTCTGATATCGCTTATGCGGATTTAACTTATGATGATTATAAAACCCCTTCTATTTTAGAAGTAGAGGGCGCAAAAGATGTTGCTGTAGAAACCTACACTCTTTCAAAATCTTACAATATGGCAGGTTGGCGTGTGGGATTTACAGTTGGAAATAAACGCTTAGTAGCTGCTCTTAAAAAGATAAAATCATGGTTTGATTATGGTATGTATACTCCTATACAAGTAGCTGCTACTATAGCTTTAGATGGGGATCAAAGTTGTGTAGATGAAATTCGTGCTACTTATGATAAAAGAATGCATATCTTGCTAGAAGCATTTGAAAATGCGGGTTGGAAACTTCACAAACCAAGAGCTAGTATGTTTGTTTGGGCAAAACTGCCTGAAAGTAAAATGTATTTAAAAAGCTTGGAATTTTCTAAACAACTTTTGCAGCACGCAGAAGTAGCTGTGAGTCCAGGTATTGGTTTTGGTGAAGCTGGAGATGAGTATGTAAGAATTGCTTTAATAGAAAATGAAAACCGCATTCGTCAAGCTGCACGCAATATTAAAAAATACTTGAAAGAAGAATAAAATGAAGGTTGCTATTTTAGGATATGGGGTTGTAGGGAGTGCTGTTGCTCGTGTTTTAATTCAAAATAAAGAAATCATTCGTGCAAGATGCGGACAAGATATCATTCCTGTTGTTGCTCTTGCTAAAAGCCAAAAAGAAAATACCCTGATTCCTATCGTTACAAATGTAGATGAAATTTTGCAACGAGATGATATAGATGTTTTTGTGGAATTAATGGGTGGGGTTGAAACACCTTTTAAAATTATCAGTGAAATTCTTAAAAAAAATAAGCCTGTAGTCACTGCAAACAAAGCTATGCTTGCTTATCATCGCTATGAGCTTGAAGAGTTAGCTAAAAATACAACTTTTGGCTATGAAGCAAGTGTTGCGGGCGGAATTCCTATTATCAAAGCTTTAAAAGAAGGACTAAGCGCAAATAATATCTTGAGTATTGAAGGTATACTCAATGGCACGAGCAATTATATTTTAAGCGCTATGAATAGCAAGGGTTTAAATTTTGATGATGTGCTAAAAAAAGCGCAAGAACTTGGTTATGCAGAAGCAGATCCGACCTTTGATATAGAAGGGCAAGATGCTGCGCACAAGCTTTTGATTTTAGCAAGCATTGCTTATGGTTTACGCGCTAAACCTGAAGATATTTTAATCGAAGGTATCAGTAAAATTTCTGCTGAAGATATGTATTTTGCAAAAGAATTTGACTTTACTATCAAGCTTTTAGGCATAGCTAAAGCCCAAAATTCCATAGTAGAATTAAGAGTGCATCCTACTATGATCAGTAAAGATAAAATGATAGCAAAAGTCGATGGGGTGATGAATGCTATTAGCATAGTCAGTGATATACTTGGCGAAAGTCTTTATTATGGAGCAGGTGCAGGAGGAAATGCTACAGCAAGTGCTGTTATCGCTGATCTTATGGATATAGCAAGAAATGAACCCAAGGGTCCTATGATGGGCTTTGAAAATAATTTAAATTTTAAACTTTTAAATAGAGATGAAATTTATACAAAATATTATTTAAGATTAAAAGTAGAAGATAAAACAGGAGTTTTATCTAAAATTACTCAATTTATGAGCGAAAATAATATTTCGATAGACAGCTTTTTGCAAAAACCAAAACAGGGTGAAACTTACAGCACTTTATTTTTTACCACTCATCATACCTTTGAAAAAAGTATTCAAAATTTACTTTCTATCTTGGAAAAACAAGATTTTATCAAGGCTAAGCCTTTTATGATGCGCATAGAAGAATAATGGGATTTGCATCATATCTTAGTGGAATTTTAGGCGAAGATAAGGCTTGTGAATTTTTAAAAAAACAAAAATTTGAAATTTTAAAGCGTAATTTTCGTTCAAAATTTGGCGAGATTGATATCATTGCGAAAAAAGATGGAATTTTACATTTTATCGAGGTTAAATTTACTCAAAATAATTATGAAGTTTCTGAACGCTTAAATGTTAAAAAATATGAAAAAATTTTAAAAACTATAGAATTTTATGAATTAAAACATGGGATTTTAGATGATTTTCAAATGGATCTTATCTGTATTAGTGATGATATGATACAATTTTTTGAAAATATCAGTTTTTAAGCTAATATTTAAAAAAATAAAATACAATTACAAAAATTAGTGAAAGGAAAAATTATGGGAAAATATATCGAATTAACAAGTGATAATTTTGCACAAGCAAAAGAAGGTGTTGCTTTAGTTGATTTTTGGGCTCCATGGTGTGGACCTTGCAGAATGCTTGCTCCAGTAATTGATGAACTTGCGAATGACTTTGACGGTAAAGCAAAAATTTGTAAAGTAAATACAGATGAGCAAGGCGATTTAGCAGCTGAATTTGGCGTTCGCTCTATCCCTACTCTTATCTTCTTTAAAAATGGTGAAGTGGTAGATCAATTAGTTGGTGCTCAATCAAAACAAGCAATCAGCGATAAATTAAATTCTTTACTATAAAAATCTTCAAGGCTAGTTTTACTAGCCTTTTATTCAAAAATTTCAAATTTATACTAAATAATAATTTTTATTAACTACTATTAAGAATAATTTGTATATCATTCTTAATAAAATTCAAATTACAAAGGAAAAAGAATGTTAGATGTAGCAATTATAGGTGGAGGACCTGCAGGACTTAGTGCTGGACTTTACACAACTAGGGGTGGTCTTAAAAATGTAGTAATGTTTGAAAAAGGGATGCCAGGAGGGCAAATTACTTCTAGTTCGGAAATTGAAAATTATCCAGGTGTTGCACAAGTTATGGATGGAATTTCTTTTATGGCACCTTGGAGTGAGCAATGTATGCGTTTTGGCTTAAAGCATGAAATGGTAGGTGTAGAACAAATTTCAAAAAATGAAGATGGAAGTTTTACCATTAGACTAGAGGGCGGTAAAACAGAACTTGCAAAAGCAGTGATAGTTTGCACTGGTTCTGCTCCAAAAAGAGCAGGTTTTAAAGGTGAGGATGAATTTTTTGGCAAGGGTGTAAGCACTTGTGCAACTTGTGATGGTTTTTTCTATAAAAATAAAGAAGTAGCGGTTTTAGGTGGTGGTGATACTGCTTTAGAAGAAGCATTATATCTAGCCAATATTTGCTCTAAAGTTTATCTAATCCACCGTAGGGACGAATTTAGAGCTGCGCCTTCTACAGTAGAAAAAGTGAAGAAAAATGAAAAAATCGAACTTATCACTAGTGCAAGCATAGATGAAGTATATGGTGATAAAATGGGTGTTACAGGCGTGAAAGTAAAATTAAAAGATGGTAGCATTAGAGATTTAAATGTGCCAGGAATTTTCACCTTTGTGGGACTTAATGTAAGAAATGAAATTTTAAAACAAGACGATGGTAAGTTTTTGTGCAATATGGAAGAAGGCGGGCAAGTAAGTGTCAATCTTAAAATGCAAACTAATGTTCCTGGGCTTTTTGCAGCAGGAGATCTTAGAAAAGATGCTCCAAAACAAGTTATTTGTGCCGCAGGCGATGGAGCCGTAGCAGCGCTTAGTGCTATGGCTTATATAGAAAGCTTGCATTAATCTAGGAATTTGTCCTAGATTTTTTAAGACTTAAAACAATCTAAATAAAGAAGAACTTATAATTTTGATCTTATTTAATCTTTGGGATAAAAGAGATATTATTATAAGTTCTTTAGATCTTTAATTAAGCTCCTATAACTCCACCATCAAGTTTTCTTATCATTACTATACTTGATCTTGGTGTTTTTCCATAAGGAAAAGTACTACCCTTAAGTCCTTCTCCTGGATGTTGTATACCTACAAACATAGTAGTATAATCCTCATCAAAAGCAATTCCTGTTATCTCACAAGCTATAGGCCCTGTTAAAAAGCGTTTGATTTCACCTGTTTTTGGATTGGCCGCTAGCATACAATTATTTCCCATTCCCGCATATTCGCCTTTATTAGAATAAGAACCATCTGTTTGTATCCAAAGTCTTCCATCTCTATCAAATTTAAGTCCATCAGGAGAATTAAATTTATTTTCACTAGTGATATTATTTGACCCTTTGTTTAAACCTTTTTGATTATCAGGATTGCCCACAAGAGTAAAAATTTCCCAAGTAAATTCATCATCCTTGTGTGAATTTTTTGGTATCCATTTTAAAATTTGCCCATAAAGATTTTTTGTTCTAGGATTAGCTGCATTAGCTTGTGTACGGTTTTTGTTATTGGTTAAAGTAGCAAAAACTTCCCTAGAGCCACTTTCTTTATGGCTTGCTATCCACTCGCATCTATCCATAGGAGTTGCACCCACTACACTTGCAGCAAGGCGGGTATTGATAAGTATATCAGCTTGTGATTTAAATCCTTTACTTTCATCTAAGCCGTTTTTACCATACTCTAAAGCTATCCATTTTCCACTGCCTCTAAAATCCCCTACATTGCCATTAAATTGGCCTACATACAAAGTTCCTTCATCTAAAATTTTACTTGTATCTCCACCTTTTACATATTTGTGCTTGCTAACAAATTTATAAATAAACTCATCGATTTCATCATCGCCCATATAAACGATAACCAAACCATCTTTTTCTACTATAAATTCTGCGTTTTCATGTTTAAAGCGACCTAAGGCTGTTCTTTTAATTGGAGTGCTTTTTGCATCAAAAGGATTGATTTCTACTATCCAACCAAAACGATTTGCTTCATCTAAATTTTTAGCTAGATCAAATCTTTCGTCAAATTTTTCCCAGCCGTATTCGCTTTTTGTTTTAAAGCCATATCGCTTAAAATTTTCATCAAATTTTAAATTTTCATCAGAACTTCCAAAATAATCATCAAAATTTTCTTCACAGCTAATATAAGTTCCCCAAGGAGTTTGGCCATTTGCACAGTTTGCAAAAGTTCCATAAGCAAATTTTTTATCTTTTAAAACTTCTTTTTTAGCTGCTCCGCTTACTTCCATTTTAGTATTTGCATCAATTCTACGATTGTATTTAGAATCCAAAACTACAGCCCATTCATTACCCTTTTTTTGAATTTCTAATACACTTACACCCACACTTGCTTGCTCATATAAAACATCTTCTTTGCTCAAGTTTTTACCCTGATGATTAAACATAATTTCAGGATTAATGTATTCATTATTTATGGCTAAAATTCCTCTATTTTTTGAAAGTGAAAAAAAACTCATACCATCATTATTATCTCCAAAAACAAAGCGAGCATTATCCACTGCATTCATATCGATATTTTTACTTTCATCATAGGCTTTTGCTTTGCTAAAAAGTGGATCTCCCCACGATATCAAAACTTTAGCCTCGTAGCCCTCAGGCACTATGACTTCATCTTTTGTGCTTGCACTTACAGCTTTAAAACCTAACAACTCTTTATCCTTAAGTACCACAGCACTTAAATTTGAACCTCCAAAAAAAGCCACCATAGAACCTAAAGCTGAACCTTTTAAAAATACTCTTCTTTGCATTTGTTTTCTACTCCGTATTGAAATTAAAACAATGAAAGTATAGAAATGTTTGGAAACTTTTTAGAAACTTTCAAATAAGTAAGATAAGAAATATATAAGAAGAATTTGTAAATAAATTTCATCAACACCCAACCTATCTAGGTATTGGTGAATAATGAATTAAAGATATCAATGAGTAATAAATAAAAGTATCAACAAATCAAAATCTTTAGATTGATACTTGCATATCAATCTAAATTGTATATATTAGCCAACATATAAACTAATATGTAAAATCAATATTTCATATTAGTTTAATCAAAACCTTTTCTTTTTCACATCTTCAAGTATGTTATTAGCTATATCACTTACTGTACTAGAAATAATAGCTGATTCATTAGCAATCTCTACATTATCCTTAGTGGTTTGATCAATTTGAGCTACACTCTCATTGATTTGAGTAATACCTGCAGTTTGCTCTTTAATAGATTCTGCCATATCAT
>NZ_JAEQBS010000011.1:0-52767 GCF_017846535.1 Campylobacter sp. JH32 | reverse complement strand
TATTGGTTCAATCTATCAATGATATGGCAGAATCTATTAAAGAGCAAACTGCAGGTATTACTCAAATCAATGAGAGTGTAGCTCAAATTGATCAAACCACTAAGGATAATGTAGAGATTGCTAATGAATCAGCTATTATTTCTAGCACAGTAAGTGATATAGCTAATAACATACTTGAAGATGTGAAAAAGAAAAGGTTTTGATTGATTGTTCACTAACACCTAGTTTGAACTAGGTGTTAGTAGAATTTACAAATAGATAATTTAATAATTTAGTATTTTTTTATGCTATGATTTTATTGATTTAAAAATAAGGACTATCAATGAATCTTTGGGATAAAAAAGCTAAGAGCTACGCAAGATACAATCAAAAACTCAATTCCATACAAGAGCAAAGTTTTAAAGAATTAGAAAAACTAAATATAAGCTTTAAAGATAAAAAGATTATAGATATAGGTTGTGGCACAGGAGTATGGACTTTGTACTTAGCACAAAATGCAAAAGAAACCACTGCTCTTGATAATGCAAAAGCTATGTTAGAAATTTTAAAAGAAGATGCTAACAAGCTCCAACTAACAAATATCAAATACGAAAATTGCACTTTTACAGAATGGATAAATAAAAATCAAAACGCTCAATTTGACATAGCATTTTTAAGTATGTCCCCTGCTTTGCAAGACAAAAAAGACTATTTAAACTTTATGCGATTGGCTAAAATTCGAATTTATCTTGGCTGGGCCGATTATAGAAAGAGTGATTTTTTAGATCCTATATTTAAACATTTTAATACAGAATTTAAGGGTATTTATAAACAAGATTTGGAAAGTTATTTGTTAGAAAATAATGTGAAATTTCATAAATTTATCTTTGATGAAACACGCATAGTAGAAAGAAAAAAAGATGAAGCCATAGAAAATACCTTGTGGCATTTAAATATGAATGGAGTTAAAGCTTCTAAGCAAGATTTAGAAACTTTTGTGAAAGGCGATATCAAAGAAACCATACAATCAAAAATCAAACTTTTGGTTTTTTAATCCTTGAGATAAAATTCTATCTTAAGGTAGATATATAATCTTGTAATACTGAAATATTTTTATCAAAATGCTCATTTTATAAAATTAAACTTAAAATTAATTTTAGATTATTTTAGTTATTATTTTGTTCTAATATTATTATAGGAGATTTTATGGATATAAATACTGTATTGATGATGATTTCAGACAAAATTCCATCCAATAGCTTGCCCCTTGTGCAAGATAAGCTTAAAAATGCAAGTGAAGATAAAATCAACTCTCTTGCTATCTTACCTTTTAAAAGTCATATTATAGGTTTGATCTTAGGTCTGTTTTTAGGTGCCTTTGGAATTGATCGTTTTTATAAGGGTGATATAGGTTTGGGTATTGCTAAACTTATAACTTGGTTAGCAGGTGTTGTTACCATTTGGATTTATATCGGTGGTTTAATTTTATTCGTTTTATGGATATGGTGCATTGTGGATTGGTTTTTAGTATGGAAAGGCATCAAAAAAGACAATCTTAATAAAATCTTAGCTGTATTATAAAAATAGCAACTTAGATAAAAACTAGTTTTAAAACTAGTTTTTATTTTACTCTAAATTTTAAACTTTCCCCCGCCATAAAAGGAACTACTTTTTCATTCTCGTTTTTATATTCGTTTGGAACTTGCCATTCTTGATTTTCTAAAACAATGATTTTTTCTTTTTCAAAGGTTAAATTATGCACTTTACAAGCATTATCCGAAATAAACTTTTGCAAATTAACTTCATTTGAATTTTTACTAAAAAGATCAGCCAAAACACAAAGTGCTACACTCGCACTAAATACACCCGCTGCACAACCGCAACATTCTTTTTCATGCTTAGGATGTGGTGCACTATCGCTTCCAAACATCACTTTTTCATATCCACCAAAAGCAAGCTCACAAAGCGCTTCTTTATCTTTATAATGCTTTGCTATAGGCTTGCAAAAAAGATGGGGCTGCATTTTTCCACCGATAACATCATCTAAAGTGATGATTAAATGATGTAAAGTAATGGTTGCATATAAATTTTCATAATCTTTCAAAAGTTCACATAAGGTTTGAGTCGTAATATGCTCCATAACAATCTTAAGACGCGGAAAATTTTTAGCTAAATTTTCATAGATTTTAGCAAAATTGCTTTCCCTATCCATCACAAAATCATTGGTTTCTCCATGTACCAAAAGTGGAATTTGCAAATCACTCATCGCTTCTAAAGTGGGTTTTAAATTCTCTATATCAAAACTTGAAACCCCACCTTTTGAATTTGTGGTGATGCCCGCAGGATAAAGCTTGATACCAAAAATTTCATCCTTAGCACTTTTAAGAAATTTTTCATCATAATTTTTAAAAAAAAGAGTCATTAAAGGAGTGAAATTCTCATTTTCACAAGCATTTATTATACGCGTTTTATAAGATTTTAAACTCTCTAAATCACAAAGCGGTGGAACTAAATTTGGCATAATCACACCCGCACGAAAATCTTTAGCACTAAAAGGTGCAACCAAGCTTAGCATGTTTTTATCTCTTAAATGCAAATGCATATCTAGTGGGTTTTTAAGTGTCATTTTTTCTCCTAAATCAATCAGCAAATTTTATCCTATAAAGCTAAAAATAATAATAAAAAGTGGTTCTAAGATAAAGAATACTTAAAATAAAAATTTATTTTCTAATCACAAGGGATGCAAAGTTGATAAAATCCATTTTTCAACTTTTTAAAAAGCTTTTTTTCTTCTAAAAATTTAAAAGTGGCGATGATGGTAGGTTTGCTTTGGTTTAATCTTGCTTCAAGCTCGCTTATTTTTATCATCACAAAACCATTTTCATCCGCATTTTCACATAAAAATTGAAGCAGCTCAAAGCGTTTTTTACCTAAAATTTCTCTCATTAAATTTTCAATTTTTACAGCCATAATTTTCCTAAGATAAATCCCCAAATAAAAAGTGCTAAACACACACTAAAAAATACTGCCGCACTTGCACAATCTTTAGCAACTTTAGCTTTTTCATGCCATTCATTTGTAATCAAATCCACACAAGCTTCAATAGCTGAATTTAAAGCTTCAGTGATTAAGATGAGAATTAAAACAGTGATTAAAAACAAATGCTCCAAAAAGCTTACATCTAAAAAAAAGCTAAAAACGATAGCGGGGATAATCACACAAAGCTCTAGCCGAAAAGCCATTTCATTTTTAAGCAGGGCTAGAATTCCTTCTAGAGCATATCGTGCATTGTTTAAAAGATGATATTTTGGTTTCATTAATTGGCCTTTAAGGTTTGATTTAATAAATCATAATCTGACTCATAAACCATGGTTTTAACATCAAAATAACCCAAAAGTGTGCTGAAAAGATTATCTTGAGAAAGTTTTAAGCCTTTATGATTTTGAGCTGTCATCATGAGTTTTTTATCATTGCTCCAAAAAATGACAGGGATATGAGTTTGATAGCTTGGCGCTATAGCATAAGGCATTCCGTGTAAATAAATTCCATTTTCACCCAAACTTTCTCCATGATCTGAAAGGTATATTAAAGAACTCTCATAATCTTTTTTTTCTTTTAAAAGTTTGATAATCTCACTTAAAAGATAATCCGTATAAAGCAAAGTATTATCATAAGTATTGATTAAAGCTTCACTATCACATTTTGAAAGTTCATTAGTATCACAAGTTGGGATAAATTTTTTAAATTCGCTTGGATAACGCTTATAATAAGCTGGTCCATGAGAGCCTTGTAAATGAAGAACTATGATATTTTGAGTATCTAAGCTATCTAATCTTTCTTTTAAAAAAGGTAACAAATTTTCATCCCAATCACTAGAAAGTTGCTGTTTATCTGATAATCTATCGCAAACCCCTTTACACTCACCTGAATTATTATCTATCCAAGAAGCTTTTACGCCTGTTTTTTGCAAGATATCCATAACATTTTCTTGATATTCACTACTTGAATAGTTTTGACGCTTTGAAAGAGAAAACATACAAGGCAGACTCACCGCTGTAGCAGTGCCGCATGAAGAAAAATTATCAAAAAATACTACATTATCTTTTTTGGTATAAAAATTGGTATCATTTTTAGCATATCCACCCAAAGAGTAATTTGCCGCTCTAGCGGTTTCACCCACTACCAAAACTAAAAGTTTTTTAGTGTGATTGTTTTCTCTATAAGCATCATTAGCTATAGTTTTAAATTCTGGCTTAACTTTTACAAAACGAACACAATAGCGATATACGGCATAAATTGGATAAAAAGGAACATTATACATTCTTATTTCATTGTAAGTTCTAAAAAAAGGTATAAAGGTTTTACTTAAAGGCACAAAGGCGATTAAAAAGATAGAACAACCCAACAAAGCACTTAAAACTCTAACCCGTATCTTTTTAAAGAAACCTTGCTCTGTATTATTTTCAATACGAATTCTTAAAATAAAAACACAAAAAAGCAAGACGACAATAGCCAATAAAACCAAACGCCAACTTAGCAAATCTTTCACTTCTTTTATGTCAGTTTGCATAACATTTTGTATCATATCTGAATCAATTAAAACTCCATAAAAAGTGATAAAATAAAGACTGGTACAGGATGATAAAATAAAAAATATAGACAATATTTTAGTTAAATATTTTACAAAAATAAGTGAAAAAATCATATGAACCAAACCAAAATAAGCTACGATAAAAACTAAAGTAAGCAGTAAATTTTGGGATAATTTTTCATAAACAAATGAATGTAAATTAAAATTTAAAAGTGTAATGAGTATGGAATTAAAAAGTACAAATCCAAACCAAGAAAGTTTAAATTTAAACATATTCTCCCCTTAAAAATAACTAAAAAGCAAAGTTTAGAAAGAAAAAACTAACCATTAGTAATATTTTTTATTAATTATGATATTATTTTTATTTCAAAAATTTAAGGATTAACTGATGAAACTACTTTCATGGAATGTCAATGGCTTAAGAGCTATTTGTGATAAAAATGCGCTTGATTGGATAATAAAAGAAAATATTGATTTTATAGGTTTTCAAGAAATTAAAGCACATGAAGATAAATTTCCTAAAAAAATTTATGAATACCCTTTTAAGCATATGTATTCTAATTCTGCCAAAAGGGCTGGATACTCGGGTGTTATGAGCCTTTGCAATTTTGATAGTGAAGTTAAAAAATGTGAATTTTTTGATGATGAAGAAGGCAGAGTTTTAGAACATCGTTTTAAAAACATAGCACTTTTTAATATCTATTTTCCAAATGGACAAAAAGATGAAGAGCGTTTAAGCTTTAAGATGAAATTTTATGCGAAATTTTTGGTGTATTTAGAAAAACTTTTAAAGGATGGCTTTGAAATTATCATTTGTGGTGATGTCAATACCGCACACAAAGAAATCGATCTTACCCATCCAAAGGCAAATGCCAATACCTCGGGATTTTTACCGATAGAAAGAGCTTGGATTGATGATTTGCTAAAACTTGGTTTTATTGATACTTTTAGAGAGATCAATGGCGATATCAAAGAAAAATACTCGTGGTGGAGTTATAGAATGAAGGCAAGAGAAAGAAATGTGGGCTGGAGAATCGATTATTTTTTCATTTCAACAGGTTTAAAAGACAAGCTGAAAAATGCTTTCATAAGAGATGATATTTTTGGTTCAGATCACGCACCTGTAGGCATAGAAATAGATATTTAATATCCCAAAATGGGATATTATTTTTTAATGAGTTTTTTTGCCCTTTCCCAAAGTCTTACGCCTAACTTTTTAGCTTTTTTTGAATTTAATTCTTTGTATTTTTCCCCTGCTACTTTCTCAAGCTCAAGAATTTCTTGCTTAAAGCGATGCAGTTTTCTTTGAGTTAGTCTATTAAAATCATTGATTTTTGGGTTTTTCTTGATATCATTTAAAACCAAAAGCAATTGCTCCCTACTCTCAACAGCAAGGCGTTTGAATTTAGCAAAAAGATTATCAAGCTCATGCTCTAATAAATTTTCAACTATATCCTTTGATGGATTTTTTTGTTCTTTAATTTCTCTTTTTAAAAGTGCGATAAAATCATCTTCTATGCCTATTAACTCTTTACTTTTTAAACTCACATCTTCTTCGAATTTTGCGTAAGCAAGTGTAGTTTTAAATTTTTCCATAGCTAAAGAAATTCCATCTCTAGTCCCTTTAATCGCACCAAGACAAAGATCTTTAGCATAAGCTATAGATTCATTTGCTATCTCAAAAGCTGTATTTAAAATAATACTTGAAATTTTTAAAATACGCTCTTTTTCAAAATGTGCCTCGCAAATAGCATTGTAAACAAGACTTTTGGCAATTTCACTGCTAGTAAGTTCTATATCTTCAGCTTTTTCAAGAGTAGTTAAAAAAGCACTTTCAGCAGTTTCTTTTAAAATTCCAAGCATTTCTATATCAAATAAAATCGCATCATTTAATCCGCTGCTAAATTCATCGCAAAAAGAACATTCTTGTAAGATATTTTCAAATTCAAGGAAATTATCACTGATTTGATTTTTAATTAAATTCTTTTGATTTTCGATTTGTTTGTTTAATAATTCTGCCTCGCTGATGTATTCATAAAGGACATTTTGAGCATCTCCTACACTAGCTTTTACCAAAGCTTTGATAACTTTTGCAACATTTTCATCATCAAATAAATCAAGTTTTTTCAAAATGGTTAAAAACTCAACCAAAAGTGAATTTAAAATCTTTTTAGTGCTGTGTGGATCTTGTGAAATTTGCTTATACGCAAGATTAAAACTTAAATCCTCAAGCAAGTCTTTCACTTCATCTTTTTTGAGATTGGATAAAGAATTCTCAAATATAATCAAAGTATTTTTCATTTAATCCCTCTTTCTTAAAGCACAAATTTGGCTTTAGCTTTTAATTTTTCAAAAATATCCAAACGATCCTTTTTGCTATCTACATAAACACTGAGTAAAAAACTTTGATATTTTCCACTAGAACTTGCATTAGAATGTTTGTATTTAAAATCTCTTTGTCCCAAAAGCTCTTCAAACAAAGCTCCTGCATGAACATGCGCTTCAAAAATCACCTTATAATCCCAAAAAGTAGGATAATTAACAATAGGCTCTTGTTTAAGATCGCACAAATTTACCACTTTTACCCCCTTCTTTGCTTTCAAGTACAATTTCACTTATTTTCATTGTTTTATCGATGGCTTTAATCATATCATAGATAGTTAAAAGTCCTATGCTAACGCCGCTTAAAGCTTCCATTTCTACCCCTGTTTTACCCTCGCATTTTACCGTTACTATAAGTTTAAAAGTATAATCTTTAGGAAATTCAACTATATCTGTCTCAACCTTAGAAATCATCAAAGGATGACACATAGGGATAATTTCACTTGTTTTTTTAGCACCCATGATAGCTGCTATAACAGCAGTTTGAAGTACGGGGCCTTTTTTAGAAGTATTGTTTTTTATAGCCTTAAAAGCTTCTTCGCTCATGCTGATCATACCGCTTGCTGTAGCCACTCTTTTACTTATATCTTTTTGGCTTACATCTACCATTTTAGGGCGGTTGTTTTCATCTAAATGAGTCAATTCCATAATCAACCTTTTTTAAAAAATATAAAAAATTATAGCAAAAGCAATCAAATTTAAGCTAAAATTAGATTTTATTTTGTTTATCAAGGAGTAAATAATGGCTTATGATAATGAAGATTTAGAATTTGATGATTATGAAGGTGAAGAGGATGAGTATGCTCACAATCATCACAAATCCTATAATTATGATGATGATGATTATGACTTTGATGATGAAGCAAATGATGATGATTTTTATGAAATGGATTAAAAATGAGAAAAATTCTTAGTAAAAAAGATATAAAAACGCTAGGACTTTCATCTTTAGGTGGAACCTTGGAATTTTATGATTTTATTATCTTTGCATTCTTTTCAAGTTATATTTCAAAAAACTTCTTCCCTGAAAATTTAAGCCCTTTTTGGCAACTTTTTAATACCTATGGCATATTTGCAGCAGCTTATGTAGTAAGACCGCTAGGCGGTATAGTGATGGCACATTTTGGCGATAAATTTGGGCGCAAAAAAATGTTTATGCTAAGTATTTTGCTTATGGTAATACCAACTTTTGCACTGGCCTTTATCCCTTCTTATGAAAGTATTGGTTATCTTTGTGTAGTATTTTTAATGCTTATAAGAATAGCTCAAGGTATTTCCATAGGAGGAGAATTACCCGGTGCTTGGATTTTTGTATATGAGCATTCACCGCAAGGACAAAGAAGAACTTATATAGGCTTTTTAACAGCTTCTGTGGTGGGTGGAATTTTACTTGGAAGTATAGTATTTTTATTGATGCACAAAATTTACACTCAAGAAGAATTATACGAATGGGCTTGGAGAGTTCCTTTCTTTTTAGGTGGAATTTTTGGACTTATTTCAATATATCTTAGAAAATTTTTAAGTGAAACTCCTGTTTTTGAGCAAATGAGAAAAGAAAATGTTTTAGAAAAATTTCCGCTTAAAGAAGTATTTAAAAGAGCAAAAGCAGGTGTTCTTATCTCTATGCTAATCACTTGGGTTTTAACAGGTTGTATTATTGTAATGATTTTATTTATCCCAAAATATATGGCAGAAATTTTACAATTTGATACCAATTTCCAAACTTATTTACAAATGGGTGGAATTTTCTTTATTTCTTTGGGTTGTATTATAAGTGGAATTTTAGCTGATAAAATAGGTATTTTTAAATCTAGTATTATTTTTTCCTTGTTTTTTGGCTTAGCTTGTGCGTTTTATTTTCACTTTCTTTACAATACAAATGCCGATATAACTCTAGTCAGTATTTTTTACTTGCTAGCTTGTCTTTTTGGTGGAGTGATGAATTTTTGTCCTTTAATAATGAATGAAGCTTTTGAAGCAAAGATTAAATTTTCAGGACTTTCTTTTTCTTATAATATCGCCTATGCCATTGCAGGAGGTATAACCCCTCAACTTACACTTTTATTGCATAAATTTGCATTTGCAAATTTAGATAATGCGTGGCGTTTTTCTTTGGGTTATTATATGTTTTTAATCGTTTTATTGGCTTTATTATCAGCTTTTATTTTTAGATATCTTAATAATACCCAACGCACATACTCTCAGTGATTTTTATACGCTTTTCAAAAGGCGTGGGGCTAAAAAAATGGCATTTTTCTATGTAAATATGCTGATAATAATTTAGCCCTAAAAAATCATAAAATTTTTTTAAATTTACAAATTTAATACCATGAATTTCTTTTAAATCTAAAAGTTTATAGATTGAAGAATTATTTTTTTTTACAAGATGCGATGGAGCTAATCCCGTAAAAGAACAAAAAGCACTTGCTAGCACAAAACCACTTAAATCGCTACATTGTTTTAAAACTTCTCGATGTTTTTCTAAAATGGAATTCTTGTGTAAAAAAATAATACGAGTCCCTTGATATCTACCAATTTCTACTTTTTTCCAAAATTTATAAGCATTTTTTGAAATTCCAGCTAAACGATGAAATTCCGCGTTTAAAACATAATGATCTAAAAATTCATTAGGAGGTAAAATGATACTTTTCATTAATTTAATAAAATAAACAATTTAACCTTCTTTTATTAGGTTTTCTTTAGCTTCTTTTGGAAGTTTTGAAATAAAATTATCAAGATTAAAATCAATCCCTTGACTTCGAGCCTCATTAATCAAAGCGATAGAAGCCTTGATATTAAAAGAAGAAAAATTATTATGAGGTGTAAAAAGATGATCAACAACTGAAAGAGCGTAAGCTGATTTTTTAACCTCATTTCTAGCTGCGTGCGGAGAGCGAGCAAAACAAATAGTTTCAACTAGCATATCATCAAATTTCCAACGATAAAGCAAAAATCCTAAGAATGAAATATGATCAACACCTAAAAATTCATTCTCTACCATAGATAAATCACTAAAATTATTTTTTTCCAATCTAGCTAAGAACTCGGCATCTTTTTTATTTTGAATAAGAAAATTAGAAAAAACTACAATACCAAGTCTTAAAAGCATAGAACAAGGCACTAGTAAATGCGATAGCTTTTTATCCTCATTGCCCAACCAATCCATGATAAAAGAAGTTTCCTCGCTGCATTTATTTACAAATTCTGTCGTGCTTAATCCATAAGGTGATACATCGATTTTAAAACTATCTCTAATTGAATCTGCCATGATAGTATTAACGATATTACCTATACCCAAAAGAGAGACAACTTGAGCCAAAGAGGTGATTTCTCTTGAAAAACCATAAAAGGGAGAATTAGCCAAGCGTAAAAGCTTAGCAGTCATTAAAGGATCACTTGAAATAATATTAGCAATTTCATCAATTTTTACATTAGAACCCGATTCGTTGATATATTTTCTTAGTTTATTTATAGTATCAGGCAAAGGAGGTAAAACTTCAACACTTCGAAGTAAAATTTCATTCATATCAGTTGCCATATATTTTCCTTGGGCTATAATTTTTATTAATCTATTATTATAACTAAATTTTAATTTACTTATACGATGATTTTTAATATATATGCAAGAAAGTTTCTAAAATGGCCTTATTGTATTACAAAACTCTATGGCTTATAAGTGATATTTTAATTTTATTATCATATAATTTTTATGATTTTATTAATAAATCCTAAATAAAATTAGTTTTTAATGAGTTGTATTTTAAAATTTAAATGCAGTTTATATTGACAATCATGAGTTAAGATTTAAATCTTAACTCATTAAATTAAAGCGCTTTTTTTGCAGCTTCTGCGATTTTTGCAAAAGCAGCAGCATCATTCATTGCTAAATCAGCTAGAATTTTTCTATCAAGCTCAATGCCTGCTTTTTTAAGTCCATTGATAAATTTAGAATAACTTAAATCGTTTAATCTGCAAGCAGCATTGATACGCACAATCCAAAGACGGCGAAAATCTCTTTTCTTGCGGCGTCTATCACGATACGCATAAACAAGACTTCTTTCTAATTGTTCTTTTGCTTTTCTAAAATGTTTGCGGCGTCCGCTATAAAAACCGCGTGCTAATTTTAGAACTTTTTTATGTCTGCGGCGTCTTACAACACCTGTTTTTACTCTTGCCATTTTTATTTCCTTTCATAAAGTGGCGTCCATTTTGGAGCTTGCCCTTAAATTTTTAGCAACTTAAGGAGAGTTTGAATGACTTATGTCAAAAACTTAAATTCCTAGCATTTTTTCTACAGCTTTTACATTAGTGCTGTGCACATATTTAGCTGTGCGAAGATCACGCATTCTTTTTGCAGGTTTTTTAGTCAAAATATGGCTTCTAAAAGCAGAGCCTCTTTTGATTTTATTTTTACCTACTTTAAAGCGTTTAACTGCGCTTTTTACGCTTTTCATCTTTGGCATACGCTTTCCTTTCGGATAAATTTTTAAATTTTTTCAAAAAGAAAAGCTAAATGCTAGCAAATTTTTGCTAATTTTTGACTGAATTTTGTATTTAAAAAACTTGGCACACCTTTTGCTTATAAAAAACTAGCAATATTTTTGAAAGATTTAAAATGACTATAAATTCGGCAAACCCTTATCAAAATTTGGCCCTATCCAATCCTTTACAAAATAGTCAAGCTTTGAATTTAATCAAAGATAAAAAAGGTTCAAATTTAGAAGAAAATGAAAACAATTTAGAAAATTTAAATTATATTTTTAACACCACTTCTTATGCAAGTGAATTTAGCTTTAGGATAGACGAGAAAGGTTTTTTTGAAAAAGATTTAAATAAAATCGCTAATATACCTGAATCTTATAATATCAACATCAAAAGTGTTAGAAATATAGCCAAAGAATTAACAAGACAAGATGCAACTTTAAATTATAACAAAATAGACCTACCCTATCTTTTAAACAGCTATTATAGCTCGCTAAAGTCTGTCAATTTAGAATTTAGCGAAAATGATAATGCTAATTTAAGTCGCGATATGATTTCAAAATTTGCCACCGGATTTTCTACTGAAAATGGGGAATTTTTAGGCAAAATTTCAAGAATTTACAACAATCAAGAAGAATTAAACTCCGCGCTAAACAAAACTCTAAGCCTAAATACTTTAATGCTAGATAACAAAATTACTAATTTTCACTTCGATAGAGCTTTAAACAATACCTCATCTAATGAAATTTTAAAACCTTACCTAACCAAAAATGCTGAAGTTTCAAAATCAGGGCTTTTGATGAATTTTATTTATCATGATATCAAAACACAAAATGATAACGAGCTTAATTTTTTTATGAAACCTGCGAGTTTGGATCTCAATGCTCATACTAATTTTCAAAAAATCCTTAGAGGGGAAATGGATATAAAAGACTATATCAAACAACAAAACGAACAAAAAATGAGCTTTGATTTATATCTTTATGTGAATGGAGTAGATAAAAAAACCGCTTCTCAAGATAAGCTTTCAGTTTTTTTTCAACAATATGTCAATTATCAAAAAGATATGGATTTAAGAGAATTTGCAAATTCAAGCTCTATCTTCCAAATTTATATTGATGAAAATCATAGCGAATTTAACTCTCTTAAAGAAGAATATCAAAGCCAAAATAAAGATTTAGAAAAGCTAGATAATGCTAATAATATGCGTTCTAGCTCCATAGAAAATTTCTTAGATCGTCGTCAAAAACAAGCCAATTTAAATAAGATATTAAATTCTTATTTATCAGTATTACTTTAAAGTAATTTTATAAATATTTAAAAATACAAATTTTAATCCATAATTCTTTGTATTTTTTTACTTTAATATTCATATTTTTGCTATAATTTTTAAACTAGAATTTATATTTTTCTGTTATTATCCATTTTCATAAAAAGATAAAAAATATCCGAATTAAAATTTAAGGAAATTAAAGTGAAAGTATATTTAGATAATAATGCAACAACGATGCTTGATCCAAGCGCATACGAATTAATGTTGCCATTTTTAAAAGACATGTATGGAAATCCAAACAGTCTTCACCAATGGGGCAGCGCAACTCATCCTGCCCTAAGAGAAGCTATGGATAAACTTTATGCGGGACTTGGCGCAAATGATTTAGATGATATAGTTATAACATCCTGTGCTACTGAAAGTATCAACTGGGTGCTTAAGGGTATATATTTTGATCATATTTTAGATAAAGAACGCAATGAAGTGATTATCTCTAGCGTAGAACACCCTGCTGTTGCTGCTGCTGCTTATTTTTTAAAAAGTCTTGGAGTAAAAGTCATAGAACTTCCTGTAAACGAAGAAGGAGTTTCTACTGTAGAAGATTTGCGTAAAGTGATTAGCGATAAAACAGCACTTGTAAGTGTTATGTGGGCAAATAATGAAACAGGAATGATTTTTGATATTCAAAAAATGGCAGAAATTACTCATGAATTTGGAGCGCTTTTTCATACAGATGCTACCCAAGCAGTAGGAAAAATCAAAGTAAATTTAAACCAAGTAGGAGTTGATTTTGCTTCATTTTCAGCTCATAAATTCCATGGACCAAAAGGTGTAGGCGGACTTTTTATCAAAAAAGGTCTTAAGCTTACTCCACTTTTACACGGTGGAGAACACATGGGTGGTCGTAGAAGCGGAACTTTAAATGTGCCTTACATAGTGGCTATGGGCGAGGCTTTGCGTATTGCAAATACTATGCTTGATTTTGAAGATTCTCATATACGCCGTTTAAGAGATAAACTAGAAGATCAAATTTTAGCCTTGCCTGATACAACAGTGGTTGGAAAAAGAGAACACCGTGTGCCTAATACAATCTTAGCAAGTATTAAAGGAGTTGAAGGCGAAGCAATGCTTTGGGATTTAAATAAAAATGGTATAGCTGCAAGTACGGGCTCAGCCTGTGCAAGTGAAGCTTTAGAAAGCAATCCTATCATGGAAGCAATCGGAGCTGAAAATGACTTAGCACATACAGCTTTAAGGCTTTCTTTGTCACGTTTTAACACTGAAGAAGAAATTGATTATGCAGCAAAACAAATTAAAAATGCAACACAGAGATTAAGAGCAATTTCTTGTACTTATGCTTATAATCCAAATAATTACAAATAAGGATGAAAAATGGGAAAAAATAGTTTAATTGGTGGATCTATCTGGGATGAGTATTCACAAAAAGTTCAAGATAGAATGAATAATCCTCAACATATGGGAGAATTTAGTGAAGAAGATGCTAAAGCACGCAATGCAAAATTGATCGTAGCTGATTTTGGTGCAGAAAGTTGCGGCGATGCGGTAAGACTTTTTTGGCTTGTAGATGAAAAAACTGATAAAATTATCGATGCAAAATTTAAAAGTTTTGGTTGTGGTACAGCTATAGCAAGTAGTGATACTATGGTGGATCTTTGTATAGGAAAAACTGTAGATGAAGCAGTAAAAATCACAAATTTAGATGTGGAATTTGCTATGCGTGATAATCCAGAAACTCCAGCTGTTCCACCTCAAAAAATGCACTGTTCGGTTATGGCTTATGATGTAATCAAACAAGCAGCAGCGCATTATAAAGGTATAAGTCCTGAAGATTTTGAAGATCAAATTATAGTTTGCGAGTGCGCTAGGGTAAGTCTTGGAACTATTAAAGAAGTGATTAAACTTAATGATTTACACACTGTAGAAGAAATCACACAATATACTAAAGCGGGTGCTTTTTGTAAATCCTGTATCAAACCAGGCGGACATGAAAAAAGAGATTATTACCTTGTAGATATTTTAGCTGAAACTAGAGCTGAAATAGATAGAGAAAAACTCAAAAATACAATGAAAAGTGATGTAGCTTTTGATGAAATGACCGTAGTGGGACAATTAAAAGCAGTTGAAAGTGTTTTAGATGCTGAAATTCGCCCTATGCTTCATAATGATGGTGGAGATTTGGAAGTGATTGATATACAAAAGGCTGAAGGTGCAGCAATTGATGTTTATATTCGTTATCTTGGTGCTTGTAGTGGTTGTTCTAGTGGAAGTGGTGCAACACTTTATGCTATTGAAACAATTTTACAAGAAGAATTAAGTCCAAATATACGCGTTATGCCGGTTTAAAAAATAGCAAGGATAAAATCTTGCTATTTTATAGCTTTTGCTTGCAAATCAAGGGGTGGTAAATTTTCTATATAAATACTACGACTTGGGAAAGCAAAGGTTAAACCATTTTTTTCAATTATACGCATAAACTCAAGCATTAAACTTTGTCTAGCTTCTCTAAAATCTTTTCCACCTATTTCTTTGATATAAAAATAAAGCTCTATATTAATACTACTATCTGCAAATTCACTTAAAGCCACATAACAAGCATTTTTATAACCCTCAAGATCATTGATAGAAACTAAATTTTGACGATATTTTGTTGTATGATCGCCATACTTTAATGCTCCATCATCTTCATGTGCTACTAAAGGACTTGTATATAAAAGCTCTTTTAAATCTTTCACACAATTTTCTAATTTTTCAGGAGTAGCATCATAACCAACACCCAAATACATTTTAACATGACGCCCCATGCGTCTTTTGCTCCAATTTTTGATATTAGCTCCCATAATAGTTGAATTTGGTAAAAATACAAGACAATTATCAAAAGTTCTAATAGTAGTTTTTCTAAGTCCTGTTTCAACCACGGTTCCTTCTATGCCTGAAACCTCTACCCAATCTCCTTGATTAAAGCTATTATCAAAAAGTAAGAGTATAGAAGCAAAGAAATTTGCAATGATATCTTTCGCCGCTAAAGCAACAGCTAAACCACCAATTCCCAAAGATGCAATAATAGCCGAGATATTAAAACCAAGTTGTGCTAAAATATAAAGAAGTGCGATCACAAAAATAACAAAATATAAAATTTTAATGACTAAATTTACCACTTCTTTTTTGCCACTCTTTTGTGCAAGTTTTGAAACCAAAACCACGCCATATCCATCAAGTATCCTTAAAATCAACCAAGCGATTAAAACAGCATAAACTATGTGGAAAAGATTACTTAAATTAATACTTAAAGGAGCAGGATAAGTTGCTATTGTAAGACAAAGTGAAATGGCATAACAAATAAGCAAAAAACCCACAGGTTTTTTAATATTGTCTATAAAAATAACCTTAATATCATCTGCATCGCTTTTATTGTGATAAACTAAACGAACGAGGATAAAATAAACTATATTTGAAAAAAAGCGTCTTAAAGACATAAAAAAAACTAAAACTAAAATCGAAATAACTATCTTACCCGTATTTATAAAATCAATATTGGCCATTTCATTGATACGATCTATCCATACTTGAAGTTCAAGCAAAGAAAAAATATAATTACTTTCTAACAAATCTGCATTCGCACGCAAATATTTTAAAATTTCTACATAAGCATCCACAGCATTAAAAATCATTTCTTCTTTATTGGAAATTTTCTCTAATTCAGATGGATTATTGATTTTAGCTTTATAAATACTAAGATCTATATTGGTTGAATTTTGCAAATTTTCCATTGCCTTATCGACCGTAGAGATTATACTTTCACTATTTGCTGCATTTTTAAAAAGTCTTTCAAGCTCAAATAAAGACGAATAAAAACTTTTAACAACATCTAAATACATAATATTTAAGGTTGTATCTACATAAACATAAGGTTTGTTTATGCTCTTCTTTTGTAAATCTAACAAATTTTGCCTTGTTTTTAAAAAGCTTTCTACTGCTTTTTCATTGATTTGTTGCTTTACTATCATATCGGGCATTTTAGAAAGAATAGACTTTTTATCTTTTTCAAATTCGCTTAAAATTCCATCATAGGAACTTGAATTTTCATCATTATTTTTTTTAAATTCTTTAATTTGGCGATTTAAATCGATATATTTTTGCACCAAACTATAAACACTCTTATCTTGCGCACTTGCATTGGTATCTATAAGACGAAATTCATCCCCCCAAAGACATGAAATACCTAAAAGAAACAAAATGATTATTTTTTTCATTGCGTTTTCCTATTTTGAATTAATTTAAAAATTTTAGCCTTAAAATCATACTCATATATTTCACCCGTTTCGATGATATAATACCAAGCATGCACTTCTAATCTTCCCTCATCTAAAGCTTCTTGCACTCCAGGATAGGTAAAAATATTTTGCAAAGAATTCACTAAGTTAAGTTTTTCAGTAAGCCAAGAACGCATAGCTATATCATCTCTTGCAAAGATCGTAACATCCCTTTTTATAGGATCAAGCATAGTGAGCCATTTTTTTACATTAGGAATTTTATCCAATTCTTCATCAGAATAGTATAATGCATTACAACCACCACAATTACTATGTCCACATACAACGATATTCTTAATGCGTAAAGAATTTAAAGCATATTCTATTGCTGAAGTAGTCGCTAAATAATCCTGACCCACGCGATAAGGTGGGACAATATTTGCAATATTTCGTATCACAAAAAGCTCACCTGGGCCTGTATTGGTGATTAAATTGGGGATCACTCTAGAATCAGAACAACCTATGAAAAGAGTATGAGGATTTTGCTTATTTTTAAGACTTTCAAAAAGTTCTTCATGCTCTTTAAAATCCTCTTGCATAAATTTGATCGCACCGCTAATAAGATTATCCATATATCAACCTAATTGAAAAATCTTAAAATTATAACAAATTTTCAGCAAAGAATTTCACCTACAAGCAAACATTCGCAAATTAACTCTTTATTAAATTTTTTATGCTAGAGTTCGCTCAAGATTTAAGTTAAAATCGAAATCTTTTAAGGAGGATGAATATGAGTCTTTATGATAGAGACTATTCACGATCAAGAGAATTTGAAAACACTCGTTCAAGTGAACTTGGTATTTTTATTAAACAAACTTATCAACTTTTTGCGGCTTCTCTTTTAGCAGCAACTGTTGGTGCATATGTAGGAATTTATGCTTTAGCGGCATTTTTTATACAATCACAAGTAACCTTTTGGATACTTTTTGCTGTTGAAATAGGACTTTTGATTGCCTTGCAATTTAAAAAACGCGAAGCTCCATTGAATTTAATTTTACTTTTTGGTTTTACTTTTTGTTCAGGCTTAACCCTAACGCCATTACTCATTTCTGTTCTTGCCCTACCAGCAGGTGGAGTAATCATCGCTCAAGCTTTTGCTCTAACAACAGTAGCTTTTGCAGCGCTTAGTATTTTTGCTATGAATACCAAAAAAGATTTCACACTAATGGGTAAAGCTTTATTTATAGTTTTAATCGTGGTTGTAGCGGCTTCTTTGCTTAATATCTTCTTCCAAAGCAGTTTATTAAATTTAGCTATTTCAGCCGTAGCAGCGATTTTATTTTCATTTTATATTCTTTATGATACACAAAATATTATTCGCGGAAACTATGAAACTCCAATTGAAGGTGCTGTAGCGCTTTATCTTGATTTTGTAAACCTTTTTGTATCTTTACTTAATATCCTAAGAAGTTTCAATAGTAGATAATTTTTTGCGGGAAAGTCCCCGCAAAATTCTTAAAATTTCAAATCTTTTCAAGTTTTATTTAGTTACAATATCTAACTCAAAAAATTTTTAAAATTTAGGAAAATTTATGATTACTCTTTTAACTATTTTGCAGTTTGTCATCGTCGTTATTATTTGTATAGCTGTTTTACTTCAAAAGAGCTCAAGCATAGGACTTGGAGCTTATAGCGGAAGCAATGAAAGTTTATTTGGAGCAAAAGGACCCGCAGGATTTTTAGCGAAATTTACTTTCATCATGGGAATTTTACTTATTGCAAACACTATAGGTTTAGGATATTTATACAATAGTACAAGTAAAGATTCTTTAGCTGAAAAAATCAAAATTGAAACAAATACAAGCATTCCTACTGCTCCAAATGCTATAAACGTGCCAGCTATTCCAAGTGCTCCACAAATACCTAACGAATCAAATACAAGTAAGTAATTTATAAGGAAAAAATATGATTAATGAAATTTTAAACAAACAAAAAACTCAAAGTGAAAAAAGCTTAGAAGCTTTAAAAAAAGATTTTACTACCCTACGCACAGGTAAAGTCAATACACATATCTTAGATCATATTCAAGTAGATTACTATGGCTCTTTAACTCCTTTAAATCAAGTTGCAACCGTTTTAGCAAGTGATGCTTCAACAATAAGCATTACTCCTTGGGAAAAACCTATGTTAAAAACTATAGAAAGCGCTATTGCAGCAGCAAATATAGGGGTAAATCCAAACAATGATGGCGAAAGTGTAAAATTATTCTTCCCTCCAATGACAAGAGAGCAAAGAGAAGAAAATGTAAAACAAGCAAAAGCTATGGGTGAAAAAGCAAAAGTTTCGGTAAGAAATATTCGCAAAGATGCAAACGATGCCGTAAAAAAACTTGAAAAAGATAAAGCCATTTCAGAAGACGAAGCTAAAAAAGCCTATGATGAAGTGCAAAAACTAACAGATACTTATACTGCAAAAATCGATGAAAGTGTAAAAAACAAAGAAAGCGAACTTTTAAAGGTTTAAAAATGGATTTAGAGCAAATTTATAAAGATTGTGGGGCTTATTTACAAGGACATTTTTTACTCAGTTCGGGTAAGCACTCTGAGTTTTATCTTCAAAGTGCTAAAGTCTTAGAAAATCCAAAATTAGCAGCAAGACTTTGTGATGAGCTTACTAAAATTATAGCCGAATTTAATATAGAATTTGACAGCATTTGTTCTCCTGCTTTGGGAGGAATTTTAGCAGGATATGAACTTGCTAGAGCTTGTGATAAACGCTTTATTTTTACCGAAAGAGTTAATGGAGAAATGACTCTAAGACGCGGTTTTGAGGTAAAAGAAGGCGAAAGATTTATCATTTGCGAGGATATCATCACAACGGGCGGAAGTGCTTTAGAAAGTGCTAAAATCATAGAAAGCTTAGGAGGAAAAGTTTTAGGTTTTGCAGCATTGGCAAATCGCGGTTTTTGCGCGGTTGAAAATTTAAAAAATCCTAGAAAACCGAGTGCAAAACTGCCTGATAATTTACCTCTTTTTACTTTAGGAAATTTTGATTTTCAAATTTATGATGAAAATGATTGTCCGTTTTGTAAAGAAGGAAGTAAAGCTATTAAGCCAGGAAGTCGCGGAAATTAAATGAAAACTAAGGCAAAAATAGCCTCTAGATGGTTAAGATTTAGAGCTTTGCTTATAGATATATTTTTAATTTATGTCCCTATCTTATATTTATTTTATTTTTTATTGGGCTCTAAGGAGGCTTTTTTAAACAACTCCTATATCACAGCCCTATGTACTTTCTTATTTGGTTTTATTCAAGCTTTATTTTTAGCCTCAAAAGCTCAAAGTCCAGGGCTTAAGGCTTATGATCTTTATCTAATCGATCTAAAAACGGGTAAGAAAATAACTTTTTTTAGAATTTTATTAAGATATATTATATTTATTATAAGTTTTGGGTTGATTTTTGGTTTATTTATAAGCTTTTTAAGAAAAGATAAACTAAATTTACATGATATTCTAACCCAAACTTGCATAGTCACAAAGATATGAAAGAAAGGTAAAAAATGCAAAGAAAAAGAATTTATAATCCAGGCTCAAATGAAACATTAACAGATCGTAAAGTTTTTAGCGGAAATCCTCATGGAATCTTAAATTTTACAAAAGCAAAATACACTTGGGCTTTAAAATTATGGGATTTAATGGAAGCAAACACTTGGTTTCCAAAAGAAGTAGATACGACTAAAGATGCATTAGATTATCGCTGTAATTTAACTGCAGGTGAAAAAAGAATGTATGATCTTGTTTGGTCTCAGCTCATTTCTATGGATAGCTTTCAAACCAACAATCTAGCTGATAATATCAATCCTTACATCACTGCTCCTGAAATCAATGCGGTTTTAGCACGCCAAGCTTATGAAGAAGCTAACCATTCAAAATCTTATGCAGTAATGGTTGAAGCCATTTGCGATAATACGGATTTAATCTATGAAATGGAAAAGCACGATGAAACCTTGCGCGAAAAAAATGATTTTATTTCAAGTATCTATGAAGAATTAGCGGGCGATGTAGATGATAATAAACTTCTTTTGGCCATGGTAGCAAATCAAATTTTAGAAGGAGTATATTTTTATAGTGGATTTACTGCGATTTACGCGCTTGCAAGAGCAGGTAAAATGCTTGGTTCTGCTCAAATGATTCGTTTCATTCAAAGAGATGAAATCACTCATCTTTTACTCTTTCAAAATATGATCAATTCAGTTCGTAAAGAAAGACCTGATTTGTTTAATGAAAACAATATCAACAAAATTTATGATATGTTTAAAAAAGCGGGCGATTTAGAAATCAAATGGGGCAAATACATTACTCAAAATCAAATCATGGGTTTTACAGACGATATTATAGAAGAATACATCCACTATCTTGTAGATCAAAGACTTGTTGCTATCAATCTTGATAAAATTTACAATGCAAAACACCCTATCAAATGGGTAGATGATTTTTCTAAATTTAATGATCAAAAAAGCAATTTCTTTGAAAGTAAGGTCACAAACTATTCTAAAGGTAGTATAAGCTTTGATGATTTTTAAATTTCTTGGAAATTAACTTTTATGAAAAAAGATTCTTATACAAAACCAAATAACACCTTGCTTTGTGATTTTTATGAATTAACCATGATGCAAGGTTATTTTCTAAATGGTTTTGAAAACAAAATAGCTTATTTTGATATATTTTTTAGAAAAATTCCCGATCACGGCTCTTTTGCTATATTTGCAGGACTTGAGGATATTTTAGACTTTGTATCTTGTTTGCATTTTGATGAAGATGATATAGCCTATTTGCACTCTCAAGGGATATTTAAAGAAGAATTTTTAAGATATTTGAAAAATTTTAAATTTAAGGGCGAAATTTATGCCATGCAAGAAGGCGAAATCATCTTTCCTAACGAACCCTTGATGATCATCAAAGCCAATGCTATTGAAGCACAAATTCTTGAAAGCTTCTTACTTTTAAGTATCAATCATCAAAGCCTAATTGCCACAAAAGCCAATCGTATCGTAAGAGCAGCTAAAAATCTTAGCGTGCTTGAATTTGGCACGCGAAGAGCTCATGGAAGCGAGGCGGCACTCAAAGGGGCAAGAGCGGCCATAATAGGAGGTTGCAAAGCTAGCTCTTGCACACTTGCAGGGAAAAATTATAGCATTATGACAAGTGGAACTATGGCGCATTCTTGGGTGCAAATGTTTGATGATGAATTGAGTGCTTTTTGTCATTATTTAGAACTTTATCCTCAAAATCCTACCTTACTCATCGATACTTATAATTACAAACAAGGGCTAGAAAACGCGGTCAAAGCATTTAAAAAATTTAAAATCAAACAATGCGGTGTGCGTATTGATTCTGGAAATTTAGAAATACTTAGCAAAGAAATTCGTACTATCTTGGATAAAAATGATTTAAAAGAATGCAAAATCATCGTTTCAAATTCTTTAGATGAAAAAAGCATAAACAAACTGCTTAAAAATGATGCACCTATTGATGCTTTTGGGGTAGGCGAAAAACTCATCACTGCTTCAAGTGATCCTATTTTTGGCTGTGTTTATAAACTCGTTGCCATAGAAGAAGATAAACTCATCACGCCTAAAATTAAAATCAGCGAAGACAAACAAAAAATAACCCTACCGCATTTTAAAAAACTTTTTAGAATTTATGACAAAAACACTCAAAAAATGCTTTTTGATGAGCTTTATATTTATAATGAAAAATTACCTAAACTTGATGAAAATTTAGAAAGAAAAGAACTTTTAAAATGTGTTTTTAAAGAGGGTAAAATTCTTAATAAACAAAAAAATGTAGAAGAAATTGCCCTATATGCAAAAAGTCAAATTTCAAAGCTGGATGAGAAATTTCTTAATTTTAACAACAAAGAAAAATATAAAATCAAACTTTCAAAAGATTTAACAAAGCTAAGACAAAATTTTACAAACACAACTCTATGAAATTTTGTCGATATAGCTCAAATGCTCCATTTGTCTATTTAAAATGGATAAATTTGAGCTTTTTCATAAAAACAGCGTTGTTAAAATTTTAAATCAATCCAAAAAATCATTTTTAAATTCAACATAATTTAAAGCAGATTGTTTTAAAAATGCCACTTCTTCATCGCTTAGTTCGCGTATAAGTTTTGCAGGGTTTCCAAGTATGAGTGATTTGGGTGGAAATTTCTTGCCTTTGGTTACCACACTACCTGCACCCACTATACTATCATCTCCTATAGCTGCATCATCCATAATCACTGCATTCATCCCCACAAGCACACGAGAGCCGATCTTGCAAGCATGGATCACGCAATTATGCCCTATAGTAACATCATCTCCTATGCAAGTAGGAAAGCCTGCATCTTTTAAACTTCCATCTTTATTAAATTCTCTATGCCACACATGGATAGTGGTTAAATCTTGTATATTTGTTCTTTTACCGATTTTAATAAAATTAACATCGCCTCTTAGAACACAATTAAACCACACACTGCTTTCATCACCTATCTCTACTTCTCCTATAATCTTAGCACCCTCTGCAACAAAGACATTTTGACCCAAATTTGGAAATTTATCTTTAAATCGAATAAGCATTTTCATCCTTTTTTATTTTTAGTATAACCAAAATATCAATAAGAAAAACAAATTTTTTAGTTTTTAATCAAATTTTGAAACTTTATTCGTTACAATTTGTCATTTACGAGGAGAAAAAATGAACGCATTTGAGCAAAAACGATGTCAAAGTATGGCCGAAGAAATCGCACAAAAAATATTCATCAACGAAGAACTTTTTAATGCTTTTTGTCAAATTCCACGCGAAATTTTTTCCCCGCTTAAAGCCCATGCTTATCGTCTTGATGCTTTACCTTTAGCTAATTCTCAATGGATCAGCTCTCCTTTAACCGTGGCTAAAATGACTATGGCTTTAAATTTTAAAGATGCGGACAGTGTCTTAGAAATAGGCTGTGGAAGTGGTTATCAAGCAGCGATTTTAAGCAAGATTATAAGGCGTGTTTTTACCATAGAACGCATAGAAAATTTAGCCAAAAAAGCAGCACAAACCTTTAGAGAACTCGAGCTTTTTAATATTAATGTTAAATTTGAAGATGGACAAAATGGATGGAAAAATTATGCGCCTTATGATAGAATTTTATTCTCTGCTTATACGACACAACTTCCTGAAATTTTACTCGATCAGCTAAGTGATGGGGGCATACTTGTAGCCCCTATTTTGCACAATGGCAAACAATTTATCACTCGCATAACCAAAAACGGTACTCATTTACAAAAAGAAATTCTAGAAGAATGTCTTTTTGTACCCATAGTAGATGGAAAAGAATAAATTTTTATCAATAAAAAATTTATTCAAAACTTTTAAAAACCTTTCTTAGCTTCTCGCTCATTTCATCTATATGGCTTTTTTCTATGATTAAAGGGGGTAAAAATCTCAAATCATTCTCCCCACAACTGATAAGCAAAAGAGAATTTTCTTGACATTTTTTAATCACCTCAGCTACTTTTACACTTTTATCAAGACTAAGCCCTTGCATAAAACCCAAACCTTTTCTTTTTTTACAAAACCTGAATTCTTTGATAAGATTTTCCAAACTTTGCTCTAAATAAGGCGTAAGTTTAGAAACATTTTCTAAAATTTTTTCTTTCTTAAAAATTTCAAAAACCGCATTAACACCTGCACAAACTAAAGGATTTCCTCCATAAGTACTTCCATGATCGCCTGCTTCTAAGGATTTTTGTGCTACTTTTTCGCTCACTACAAAAGCTCCGACACTAAGCCCACATCCCAAAGCTTTAGCAGAAGTCATTACATCAGGTAAAATTCCTGAATGCTCGTAAGCAAAAAATTTACCACTTCGCCCCATGCCGCATTGAATTTCATCAGCGATTAACAATATATCTTTTTCATCGCAAAGCTTTCTTAAAGCCTTGTAAAAATCTTTTTGAGCAGGATTGACACCACCTTCTCCTTGCACACTTTCTAAGATAATAGCGCAAGTTTTTTCATTGACTAAGCGTTCTACGCTTGAAAAATCATTATACTTTGCAAATTTAACACCTGAAATTAAAGGCTTGAATGGTTTTTGGTATTTTTCATTAGCGGTTAAAGATAAAGCTCCTAGTGTTCTTCCATGAAAAGAATGTTTAAAGGCTATGAAATTTCCACCCTTGATACCTTTATTAAAAGCATATTTTCTAGCGACTTTCATCGCTCCTTCTATACTTTCTGCTCCTGAATTTGTGAAAAATACACGCTCTAAGCCACTCGCTTTAGCTAAATGCTTGGCTGCTTGGGCTATGTTTTCATTATAATATAAATTGCTAGTATGTAAAAGTTTATCAACTTGGGCTTTAATCTTAGCATTAAATTCAGCATGGTTATATCCTAAAGCACATACACCTATACCACTTGAAAAATCAAGATATTTTTTACCCTTATCATCTAAAAGGTAAACCCCTTCTCCGCTTTCTAAAACTATATCAAAACGCTTATAAGTAGGGATAATATGACTTTGCTCTTTATAATTCATTTTCATCCTTTAACCCACTAAAGTCCCAATACCCTCATCGGTAAAAAATTCAAGCAACAAAGAATGCTTCACGCGTCCATCTAAAATATGCACTTTCTTAACTCCACTTTCACAAGCATCTATACAAGATTTTAATTTTACATGCATACCGCCTTGAATTTTGTCAACCAAGGCTTTTGCTTGGGTTATAGAAATTTTAGAAATTAAAGAATTTTTATCTTCAAAATTCTCATAAAGTCCTGCAATATCGGTTAAGAAAGCAAGTTTTTCCGCCTTTAAAGCTTTGGCAATAACACAAGCTGCATCATCGGCATTGATATTGTAAGTATTGAAATTTTCATCCATTCCAATAGGAGCTATGATGGGTAAAAAATCTTTTTCTAAGAGATCTTGCAAAACACTTGAATTTACCTTTTGTATCTCGCCTACAAAACCTAAATTCTCATCCTTTTGCACGCATTCTAAAAGTCCCCCATCCTTGCCACAAAGCCCTATAGCTTTAACACCTAAATTTTGCAAGCTGTGAACTAAATTTTTATTGATATAATTTAGCACCATACTTGCTACTTCTGTTGTGGCTTGATCACTCACCCTAAGTCCGTTATTAAACTCACTTTTTACGCCTAATTTTTCGCACATTTTGGAGATATCTTTACCCCCACCATGAACGATAATAGGCTTTAAGCCTACAAGCTTTAAAAGAGCTATATCTTGCATCACACAATGTTTAAGCTCCTCATTTTCCATAGCTGAGCCGCCGTATTTTATAAGTATAATTTTTGAGCTGAATTTGCGTATATAAGGCAAAGCTTCGATTAAGACATTTGCTTTTTCTAAATATTTTTGCATGATTTACCCTCAAACATTAAAACTAGTTTGATTGTGAGAATTGAGCGATAAATCATAATAATTCGCATCTTCTCTTAAGGTAAAACCATAATGCTTCCAAAACTCATTACCCAAATCATTGCTCTTAAAGGCTATCAATGCGATCTTGTTAATCTTCTCAGATTTTAATGCCTCAAGGCAAAATTTTGTCATTTCATGGGCTATACCCTTTTTTCTGTGATCTTTATGCACGCACACATGATAAAAACCTCCTGTGCGACCATCATGCCCACAAAGTATACTTCCAACAATTTCTTGATCAATCACAGCTACTGCGCTAAGGTTTGGGTTTCTATCTAAAAATTTTTCTATATTTTCTTTACTATCATCAATCGATCGAATTCCAAAACCTTTGATATCACACCAAAGCTTGTAAACTCCTTCATAATCACTTTTTTGCATTGCTCTAACTTGCAATTTTTATCCTTTACAAATTTGCAAAGAATTTAAGTCCTTCATCTTCATCAAAATCAAACATTAAATTCATATTTTGAACAGCTTGTCCTGCTGCACCTTTGATTAAATTATCAATAGCACCTAAAACAATAATACGATTTGTGCGTTCATCGATGCTGAAATTTATATCCGCAAAATTGCTTGATTTAACCCACCGAGTCTGCGGAAACGACTGCGGTGGTAAAAGCCTTATGAATTTCCTGTCTTGATAATATTTTTGATAAATTTCACGAATTTCTTTTTCACTTACAGAATGTTTTAAATTTGCATAAGCAGTAGTTAAAATTCCCCTTTGCATAGGTACTAGATGAGGGGTAAATTGTAAAGTGATTTTCTCTCCTGCTGCATAGCTTAAATGCTCTTCGATTTCAGGGGTATGACGGTGTGAAGCTAATCCATAAGCCTTGATATTTTCATTTACCTCACAAAAAAGATTTTCTACTTTTGCACTTCTTCCTGCGCCGCTGACTCCACTTTTTGCATCGATAATCACCGAATTTAAATCAATCATCTTTTCTTTAAAAAGCGGATAAAGACTAAGTATAGAGCAAGTAGTGTAGCAACCAGGATTTGCGATTAAATTTGCATTTTTTATCTCTTCTTGATAAAGCTCACAAAGTCCATAAACTGCATTTTTTAAAAGCTCTTGATTAGGATGAGTAAATTTATACCAAAGCTCATAATCTTTAGGATTTTTAAGACGAAAATCAGCGCTTAAATCTATGATTTTCATCTTTTTTAATAAAGACTCGCTAAAAAGTTTAGCACTAAATTCATGCGGAGTAGCGGTAAATAAGACATCAAGTTCAAGTTCATCTAAATTTTTATCTTCAAAATTTAAATTTAAAGGCGTGTTGGGATAAAGCTTCGTATAGCTTTGCCCCACACTTGAACTAGAACCTATATAGGAAATTTCTACTTTAGGATGATTCAGTAAGATACGCACAAGCTCATTACCTGCATATCCGCTTGCTCCCAAAATTCCTACTTTTAATCTCATTCCTAGTCCTTACTGAATTTCAAATGGCTTAATTATAGACAAAAAATGCTTAAAATAACACTTATGGGTTTATAAAATTTGATAGACTCTTACAAAAATACTCATATATCTCAAAAATTATCACGAAGCTTTTTGTATACAAAGACAATGGACGCTAAGATTTGCTACTAGATTTTAATGCCTTTTGATGGATTAATAAATTAAATATTTTTTTTTAAGTATGTATAATTGTTCGTGTATATGAATGGAACGATTTTTAAGATTGCGAGAGGCTCTAAAGGTCGGGTATTTTTGCTCTAAAATTTGACATTTACCTAAGCTTTGCAAACGCTTTAGAAATTTTTCTTTCTTTACAAAACCCTCACAATTATAAGAAAGCAAAATGATTTTGGCTTTTAAATCATTGATAAGCTCAAACAAAGCATCTTCTGCTTGTTTTTCTTTATTAAAAATACTTCGGTTCCAATCTCTTGGTATACCAGAAATCTTTGAAATTTCATCAGGCCTTTGATAATTTGCGATTAAATTAAGCATAAAATAATTCGAACTATAAGGGTGTTGATTATAAGGAGGATCAAGATAAGCCACATCGATATTTTCAAGCTCTTTTGCAAGTAAGTTAGCATCCTTTTGCACCACTTCAAATTCACAAGAAAAATTTGAAAAAATAGGCATTTTAAGCTCGATATCACCTTTGATACGCTTTAAGGCATTTTGCGCCTCTCCACCAAATTTACCCACTCCATCTCTACCCTTATAAAAACCCTTAAAAACTCCACTAGTATTTGAATGCACACTTGCTTCATAGATTAAAGGCGCTATAAAAAAATGCTTTAACTCTTCAGGAATTTCCTTTTCGATTTTTTGTCTTAAAGTATCAAGATATAAAGCATTTTTAAGAGTATAAAAAACGCGTTCATCTTTTTGGATGCAAGCCTCATTCTTTGGAGCATAGAGTTCACTTATAAAACCTGCTTGAAATTCTAAATTTTGGGTTAAAATTTTATGATAATGTTTTAAAAGCTCGGTTAAATTTTTATCTTTATTAGAAAGATAACATTTGTTGATAAGTTTGGAATAATTTTCTAAATCATTGGCTAAAATATAATTTGAGTGTGCTTTTGCAAAACGACTTACAACACCTGAGCCACTAAATATATCACAAAAACTAAATTTATCTTTACCAAGTTCTTTTTTAGCTACCTTAAAGCCCTTATTTAAAAATCCTAAAAGTGCTCTTTTATTGCCTAAATAAGTAATGATTTGTTCTTTTAAAAAAGAGGGATTTTCCTTCAAAATTTTTAAACCTTTAAAAAGCTTATCTGTAAAAACAGATTAAGCTTTTTTTGGAGTTACAAGCATATTAACATAGCGTCCTTCAAAATTTGGCTCTTTATCACGATTAGCATCATTCTCTATCATAGTCCAAATTTTTTCAAGCAAAGCTACACCTGCTTCAGGAGTCGCCATTTCACGCCCTTTTAAGAACACACGAAATCTCACATGCTTACCTTGTTCTAAAAATTCTAAAGCATGTTTTACTTTGTAATTTATATCATTTTGAGCAATTTTCACAGAAAGTTTGATTTCTTTTATATCAATCACTTTTTGTTTTTTCTTTGCTTCTTTTTGCTTTTTTTCTTGCTGATAACGGAATTTTCCATAATCCATAATCTTACAAACAGGTGGCTTTGCATCTGCAGCTATCATTACAAGATCAAGTCCTAAACGATTTGCAATCTCTAAAGCTTCATCACTGCTGATAATGCCATATGCTTTGCCATCATCACCTATACATCTGATTTCGTCCGCTCTAATTTCTTCGTTGAGCAATACTTCTTTTTCTTTACTCAAAAATGTACCTCACTCATTTTCTCCTTAACTAATTTAATAAATTCGTCCAAGCTAAGATTTTTTTGTTCTTTAGCTCTTCTATCTCTTAAAGCAACGCTTCGCTTTGCCACCTCTTCATCGCCCAAAACTAAAATCATAGGTAATTTTTGCTTTTCAGCGATACGAATTTTTTTACTTAAGCTCTCATTTTTTTCATACACCTCGCTATCGATATTAAGCTCTAATAATTCTTTTTGAATTTCTTTTGCGTAAGCAATATGTGCTTCGCCTATTGGCACTATACCCACCGCAGTTGGTGCGATAAAAAATGGAAACTCACCCGCACAATGCTCGGTTAAAATTCCTATAAATCTTTCAAAAGAACCTAAAATCGCACGATGCAACATTACAGGTTGTTTTTTTTCATTATCACTATCAGTATATTCGAGTTTAAAACGACTTGGTAGGTTAAAATCTACTTGTATAGTTCCACATTGCCACTTTCTTTTTAAGGCATCGGTGATTTTAATATCGATCTTTGGCCCATAAAAAGCCCCGCCACCTTCATCAATGCCATATTTTAAACCTTGTTCATCTAAGGCTTCTTTTAAAGCTTTAGTAGCTGTGTCCCAAATTTCATCATCGCCTATAGCTTTAGCAGGTTTGGTTGAAATTTCCATCTCATAACTAAAGTCAAATAATTTCATCAAATTATCAACAAAGGCTAAAATTTCAAGCACTTGCTCTTTGATTTGACTTGGCATACAAAAGATATGCGCATCATCTTGAGTGAATTCTCTTACCCTAAAAAGTCCGTGTAAAACGCCACTTTTTTCATGTCTATGTACCACGCCATATTCAAAAAATTTCAAAGGCAAATCACGATAACTTCTTACATCACTTTGATAAATTTTAATATGCCCCACACAGTTCATAGGCTTAATGCCATATTCTTGTTCATCAATTTGTGTAAAATACATATTTTCTTTATAGTTTACATAATGCCCGCTAATCTTCCATGCATCTGCTTTTAAAAGCTCAGGCCCACGCACAGGCTCATAACCACGCAAGCGATGAATTTTATAAAGCATATGTTCAAGTTTAGATCTAAGTCTTGCACCATTACTCAACCAAATAGGAAGTCCACCCCCTATCTCATCATCAAAAGTAAAGAGTTTAAGTTCAGTTCCTAATTTTCTATGATCGCGTTTTTTAGCTTCTTCTATGATTCTTAAATGCTCTTTTAAACTCTCTTTATCTGCAAAAGCAGTACCATAAATACGCGTAAGCATTTCTCTTTTTTCATCGCCACCAAGATAAGCTCCCGCGACGCGTGTAAGTGAGAAGTTGCGTAAAAATTTGGTATTAGGCACATGAGGACCACGACAAAGATCCTCAAATTCTCCTTGTTTATAAATACTTACTTTTCCATCAGGAATACGGAGTAAAACTTCTTGTTTTAAATCATCGTCTTTAAATTTAGCAATAGCTTCGTTTTTTGTGATTTCATATTTTTCGATTTCTTGTTTGGCTTCGGCTAATTCTTTCATCTTTTTTTCAATTTTTGCTAAATCTTCTTCGCCGATTTTAGAATTCACACGAAAATCATAATAAAAACCATCCTCTATCACAGGACCTACAAAAAATTTCGCTTCAGGATATAAGCTTTTAATTGCTTGTGCCATTAAGTGCGCACAAGAATGGCGTATCACCTCTAAACTTTGTTTAGAATTATCAAAATAAATTTCTTTTAAATCAGTAGAATTCTTACTTTGAGAATCAACTATTTTTTCATCATCTAAGTATGCAATAACTTCTTTTTCCATAACTTTTAACCTTATTTTGCTCACTGACTCTGTGAGTGTTTATAAAGTTCTAATTTTAGCTTTCTAAGACTTAATTTTTTTTGAAATTCAGCTTATTTTTAAAAAAATCTTAGAATAAATTTAATATTTGTTTATAACTTAAACTCACTCCCAGAATTTAAAATTCCGCTATAATACAAATAAAAGAAAAGAAATCCCAAAATAATGCGATAAATTCCAAAAGGAATAAAGTCGAATTTAGAAATAAATTTTAAGAAAAATTTTATAACTAAAACCGCAACAACAAAAGCAGTAATAAAACCTATGGCTAAAGGGATTAAAGAATTTGCATTGCTAAGAAGCTCAGGCTCTTTATAAATGCTATAAGCCGTAGCGATAATCATCGTTGGAATGGCAAGCAAAAAACTAAACTCAGCCGCAACTTTTCTATTAAATCCTAGCAAAAGCCCACCAATAATACTTGCTCCACTTCTTGAAGTGCCAGGAATCATGGCTAAAGATTGAAAAATACCTATACAAAAAGCTTGTTTAAAACTTATTTCTTCTAAGAAATTGATACGATATTGTTTATTTTTGTGCGCAAGTTCTATAAGAATAAGCACAACACCACCAAAAATGAGCATTCCAACCACAACCCAACCATTAAATAAAGCATTTAAGTATTTTGCCACAAAAAGCCCTATAACTCCGGTAGGAAAAAATCCAACTGCAAGTTTAAACCAAATATCAAGTCCTTTAAAAAGCTTACGCCAAAACACAAAAAGCACTGCTAAAATCGATCCTAGTTGTATAATGATTAAAAAACTTTTCCAAAATTCATTAATATCAATACCTAAAATAGTCGTCCCTAAAATCATATGTCCTGTAGAAGAAATGGGTAAAAATTCAGTCAAACCCTCAATGATTCCTAGTATTAAAGCATGTAAATTATCCATATTTTTCCTTAAAATAAAAAAAGAATTCTACAAACTTTTTTTAAACACGACAAAAATATAAAAACAATTTCTTAAAGCAGACGATAAAAATAAACTATTTGTATGAAAAAGCTGATTAATTTTGAGTTTTATTTCTCATTTTACTGGCTTGGGTAAGAATACAATTTTTTACTATTGGAGCATTTTATACTTTGGATCAAGATATTAAAAATAAAGTTACAAGATAAATAAACTAAGAAGAATTTTATAAAAAATTTAAAATTCTTCTTTATGAATGTTTTAAATTCTAATGAATTTTAACAATACGCTTGATAAAATAAAGTATGACTCCTATGAAAAATATCAAACCTAATAATTCATTATTGTGTATATTTAAAAAGCTTAATTTCAAAGGACTTTCACTTCCGCCCATGCTAACAGAAAAAACAGTAATTGCAGCTATAATAACGCCAAAAATACTTTCCCCTACGATGAGTCCTGAGGCAAATAAAGTCCCTTTTTGTTCATGGGTTGCTATTTTTTCATTTTTGTGAGAATTATTTTGATATTTGTTTGCTAAATATCTCATCACAAAATATTTTAAAATTCCACCAATTACCAAAGGGATATTTACAGATGGTGGCAAATAAATACCAATACCCACAGCCAAAGGTGGTAAGGATAAATTGCCATTTTTTCTTAGTATCTTATCTATAATAATGATAAATATACCTACAACTACTCCAAATGCTATATAACTCCACTCTATATTGTGATTAAAAATTCCTTGTGCTATAGTGCTCATTAAATTTGCCTGAGGAGCTGCAAGCGCAGATGAAAGATCCATACCCTCTCTTGGCATAGCTCCAACAAAACCATAAGCTTGATAGAGTAAATTTAAAACAGGAACTATAGCCAAAGCACCAAAAACACAACCTATTAGCAAAGCAACTTGCTGTTTCCAAGGGGTAGCGCCCACTAAATATCCTGTTTTTAAATCCTGTAAATTATCATTTGAAATAGCAGCAGTTGCTACAATTACGCTTGTAGTAAAAATAGCCAAGGCTATAGCAAATTTAGAAAGCATAGGATCATCAAATAAATTTACACCCAAAAGTAAAATAACCAAGGATGAAACAATAATCCCAATAAGCCCGATTCCAGAAATAGGACTAGAAGAAGATCCTACAAGTCCTGCCATATATCCGCAAGCTGCTGCAACAAAAAAACCTATTAAAACAGAAACTAAAGTTCCAACAAAGGCAAATAAAATTTGATAATAATTATTTAAATTTGCATCCGATACAAAACTATAAAAAGTAATGAAAAGTCCTATAGTCATAATTATAAAAAGTATAAAAATGCTTTTTAAAGAAAGATCTTAATCGGTGCTTTCTTGGCTTTTTGTATTAGAAATTGTAACATTTTTAATAATTTCTTTAATGCCAGAAATCACTGGTTTTAAAAGTTCTATTAAGGTCCAAAGCGCTGCTATAGCAATAGCTCCAGTACTAATAAGTCTAACTTTAGCCGCCCAAACACTAGAAGCAAGTTCACTAGCATTTTTCACACCATCAAATTCAAAACTTGAAAGATAAGGAGTAAAAACTCCCCATGCTAAAAACATCCCTACAAAAAGTGCTATAGCACCTGCTAAACCTACCAAATATCCTGCTCCTAAAAGCGCTAAAGAATATCCTGCTGAAAAACCAAAGGCCATTTTATTCCAAATAAAAGCCAAACTGCTTTCACTTGCAGCAAGTTTAAAACCATTGCTTAACAAACTAAAAAAAACAGCTATAAAAGAGCCTAAGGCTATTTCTTTTACACCCTGTTTGCCTTTTTTATCACTTTGAACTTTATTGGCTACTTTTAAAATTTCAGCTGCTACCCTACCTTCAGGATAAGCAAGTTTACTTTCAACTACCATAGCCCTTCTTAACGGTATGGTAAAAAGCACTCCAAGTCCGCCACCACAAAGACATATCATAAAAGTTTGCCAAAGTGGAAATTCACTCCAATACCCACACATAAAAAGCCCTGGGATAACAAAAATAACTGATGATAAAGTTCCTGCTGCTGAAGCTTGAGTTTGAACCATATTATTTTCTAAAATATTTGAAGTCTTAAAAAGACTCAAAACTGCCATGGAGATGACTACAGCTGGAATTGATGATGAAAAAGTAAGTCCCACTTTTAACCCCAAATATACATTTGAAGCTTTAAAAATAATAGTTAAAATACTTCCCAAAAGCAAACCGCGCAAGGTGAGTTCGAGTAAAGAGTATGTTTTTTGCATATTCCCTCGAATCATTTCATCATAAATTCCTATGATGATAAATTTTAAAAATAATATAAAAAAACTCTTATATTTTTATAAATTTTTAAAATTTGTAAAAAAATTATTTAATTTCAAACCAAACCGTATCTTGCTCACCGCTTTGAGAAATAATAAAAAGCTGATATTTGCCTTCTTTTAAATTTAAATTTTGCGTATTTTCATCTCCCTCATAAATAAGTTTTTGATTTAAATACCAAAAAAGCTTTTCATTATTTAAATTAGCTACTTTTGCCACAAGACCTTTCATTCCATTTAAATCTTTGGCTAAAATAAGTTTTAAATTATCTTTAGGATAGATAATCTTAACACCCTTTTTATTTGAAAATTTAAAATTTCTTTGCTGAAAGAAATGGAGTGCATAAGCAGGAAAATCAAGCTTTATCAATGCTTTTGCATCTTTAAAATGAATATCCTTAGAATCAAGCTCCCTACCTTGATACTCATAAACTTTTTTCAAAAAAGGGGAAGTTCTTAAAATATTTGCCCCTTTAGGATATAAAACATTAATATAACTTGTATTTAAATCCTCATCATATCTATATTTACTGATACTATCTAACTTGATTGTCATCAAATCATCAGGCGGCGCAAATTCCAAATCCACCTCATCTAAAAGTCCTAAAATCTCAAAAAGCAAATCTCCTGCTATACTCACGCCATATAAATTTGCATTAGCTTCACCGCTAAAATTTCCTACCCAAACTCCTAAGGTATATTTTGGAGTTGCGCCCATGGCCCAAGCATCTTTTCTACCATAACTTGTGCCCGTCTTCCAAGAAATAATTTTTTCTTTATTGTAATTTTCTAAACCCACTCTTTGAAGTTCTTTCATTGCTTCTAAGGTTAAATACGCACTACCCTTAGAAAACATTCTTGCTACTCCGCTTAAATTTTCATCTCTTATAAAAGAAAGATTGGCAAGCTCTCCATAATTTGCCAAACCCAAATAAAGTTTTATAAGATCCTCAAGACTCAATTCTTTAGTTCCTAAAATAAGCGAAAGCCCATATCGCTTGTAATTCTCATCTTCAAAATTTAAAAAAGCTTTTAATTTATAAAAAAATTTTTCATAACCATAATCTTGCAAAAGCGATACAAAAGGAACATTCAAAGATCTTTGTAAAGCTTCTTTTGCACTGATTATCCCATAATATTTTTTATTTGCATTTTGGGGATTGAAATTAGAAAAAAAGGTTGGAACATCAAGCAAAATTGAATCCGGTGCGATAATGCCTTCATCAATACTTAAAGCATACAAAAAGGGTTTTAAAGTAGAACCCACACTGCGCTTGGCAATATTTCCATTAATTTGTCCTAAATTTGCCATATCATAAAAATCTTGCGAACCCACATAAGCTAAAACTTTGCGTGTTTTAGTATCGGCTAAAATAATGGCTAAATTTTGTATGCCTTTTTGTTGCAAAGTATAAGAAAATTCTTTAGCCTTTTTTTCGATTTTAAGTTGAATTTTTTTATCTATGCTTGAAAAAATTTCTTTATTATCATCACTTAAAAGTCTTAAAGCAAGATGGGGTGCAATATTTTTGCGAGGCTTAAAATTTGGCAAGGGCTCTTTTAAAGAAAGTTCGTAAATATCTTTGTTGATTAACTTTCTTTCATAAAGTTTTGCTAAAAGTTTGTTGCGTTTATCTAAAAGTTTCGTTTTATTTTTTTCTAAATTAATAAGTCCTGGTTGATTGGGTAAAATCGCAAGCAAAGCAGCTTGAGCCCAAGTTAAATCTTTAGGATTTTTATCAAAATAAAATAAAATAGCAGCTTCATAACCGATTAAATTCCCGCCATAAGGAGCATTGCTTAAATAAAGCTTTAAAATTTCATCCTTACTGAAGGCATTTTCCAAAGCTAAGCTTTGTATAATTTCATTGAATTTATTAAAATAAGTTCTATCTTTTTTATCCCAAAGCTTAATCGTTTGCATACTAATAGTACTTGCACCACTTCTTTGAGTAGAATTAAAATTATTTACAAAAGCCCGCATTAAAGCTAAAAAATCTACTCCAAAATGAGAATAAAATTTCCTATCTTCATAATTAATCACAGAGACTTTCAAACGCTTGGGAATATCAGTGCTCTTGATATGCCATTGCTCTTCATCATTTAAAAAAACACTTAAAATTTCGCCATTTTTATCGTATAAAATCTTACTATAACGGCTTTTAAAATCATCCAGTAAGGTATTTTTATCAAAAGAAAAATATACATAAAAAACATAAGCAAGAAAAAAAAGTAGCAAAAAGCTAAAAATTTTTAAAGCATTTTTCATGTTTTATTTAGCGTTTCACAACTACTTTTTCACTTTCACTTAAAGCTCTATAAGTATCATCATACATCGCTTCTACATAAGCACCACTTAAAGTATAACTTCCTGGAGTTATGGCATTAAGTTTTATATAAAAATGATGCGTGCGATTTTTATTTAAACTAAAAAACCACATGATTTTATCATCCCTAACATCAATAAAATCATAGCTTGAATTTTTAATAAAACTTGGAGTGTTATCATCTAAAAGCGTATTGCTCACTTCCCAACCGCTTGGTAAAATTTGTGTTAAAGCGATATTAGAAACATAATTTGCACCCTCATTTAAGCTCGCTGAAATTCTCATATAAAAGGTTTGTCCAGAACCAATCTCGCTAGGACTGATTTTATTACCCTTTTCATCATAAAAAGCACGATCTAAACTGATTTTATTGCTAAAAGCTGAATTTTCACCCGCTTTTACCCCCTCTACTCCAAAACTTACAAATATGTCTTTATTCGCATTTATAATAGCTTTTTCATTATTGAAAGAAAAAATTTGCATTTGGTTTTGATCGATAGTATGTACTTGATCACCTATTTTTAAAGTCGCATCCATAAAATTTTCATTCATATTTTCTAAATTTGCACCCATGGCTAAAGCATATAAAGCATAGCCTGTACTTTGTGTGGATAAATAATCCTTTGAAAGTAAGGTATAGCTGATTTTTTGAAGTAATTCTTCATTATTAGTGCCATAAATTTGTTTATAAGCATTTGCGATAATAGCCTCATCTCTTATTAAAGAACCATAAGTATAAGAAGAATATTTAGAATCAGGCTCTATAGAAATCTTGCTTGCAATCTGTTTTGCAGTATCTTCAACACCTGCAAGTTTATATGCTGCAGCCAATTGCCACTTAGCTTCAGTGCTTAGTGTATTTAAACTATCATAAAGCAAATTCATCTCGCTGATATTAGGTTTTTTTGCCATAGCCAAAAGATATAATGAATTTGCTTTTATATCCATCATATAATCATGATATATACTTTTTTGAACAAAATTTTGCTCATATTTTAACCATCTTTCATACATGGAATCAGGCACAAAATACCCATTTTGCTTAGCTAAAATCAAAAACATTCCCGCATAATTACTTCCCCAAGCATTGCTTTCATCTCCTCCTTGCCAATAAGCAAATCCTCCATCAGCGGTTTGAAAATTGGCATAACGCTCGATGGCTGCATTGATATTATTAATCGCTTTTTGCTTGTCAAATTCCGTGCTAAATTTATCTAAAAAAAGTTGTGGCAAAACTGCTGAGGTAGTTTGTTCTATACAGCCATAAGGATAATTTAACAAATACTTAATTCTTTTATCCATATCTAAAATAGGTGTAGGCGAAAGCTTTAAAGTTGCATTTGTAGTCCCTAAAATATAATCTTTTATAATAAATTCTTTACTTTCTCCTGCTTTAATCAAACTAGTATTATTTTCATATGTATAAGCATTGATAGGTTTGATATCGATTTCAATTTCATTTTTATAAGTATAATTTTCACTTTTTAATTCAAATTCTAAAAGCTCTTTACCAATCCTATTATCACTTACATTTGCATCCATCATCACTTCTAAATTAGTAGCATTTTTAAAATCTATAGCTTGAGTATCTGGACTTATTTTTATAAGAGAATTTTTACTTCTTACGCTCAAGGTTGCATTTTTAATACGATTTTCTGTTTTAAAAATTTGAGTTAAAAGCGTGAAATTATCGCCTATTTTTAAAGTCCTTGGCAGAGTTTCAAGCAACACAAGAGGTGCACTTACTTGCATATCCTTAGAAATGCTACCATAAGCGTCATTTTCATTGGCCACAACCATCACACGAACCAAACCCATATAAGAAGGCATTTTAAATTTAAGTTTTGCAAAGCCTGCTTCATCGCTTCTTGCAGGAGCATTAAAAAGCACTACAGGTTTAAAACGCTGTGCGCTATCATCACGATTTTTATCTGCTCTCAAATTCCCTATCTTTGAAACACTATCGCCTCCGGTAAATTTAGGGATAATTTGACTATAAGTATCATAAGTTTTTAAAGTAAATCCTGTTTTTGCGTAAAAGCCCTCCCAAATATCAGGGGTTTTAAAATCTGTTAAATCAAGAAGTCCTTCATCTACAATAGCCACAGTATAATTAAAAGCTCTTTTATCTTTGCTTTGAATTTCTATCTCAAAATCACTATTAGGTAAAATTTTATCAGGAGTTTTTAATTCTAAATTAAGCTTTGTATTTTCATCTTCTACATACAAAGGAATTATACCAAAAAGCCTTAGGGCACGATCATTATCAATTTTATTATAATCTTGAAATAAACTCACGCTTACATAGATATTTGGTGCATATTCTTTTTTCATCGCCAATTCTATACTCGTGCTTTCACCTTGAGTATCCATCACAAAACGATCAATAATCTTGGAATTAGAACTTAAAGTTATGAGTGCTTTAGCTCCTGCAACACTTTCAAATTCTATTTTTGCACTTTGTCCTATTTTATATTTGTTTTTATCACTTTTAATTTTTAAAGAACTCACCACATCAGCATAGCTTGGCTCTCCCCAAGAGCTTACATAAAAACTTTGCCCTGCGCTTATTCCACTTTCTTTATCTATAAGCTCAATAAACATTTGTCCATAATAATTGCTTGTGTTAAAGCTAAATTTCATAGGCTCGCTAGAGCTAGTAAGCTCCCCTTTTTCAATAAGTTTGGTATTGTGATCTTGCTTAATAGAGCGCAAAAATTCATCATAAGAATCATAATCCCACCACCAATAATAATCATTTTGATAAATTCTATACTCTAAAGTTTTGCCTGAAACTAAATTTTCTTTTAAATCACTTACAATGGCATAAAAATCGATCGTTTCTCCCTCAGATACATAAGAATTTGTCAAAGCTTTCATTCCCACAAAATAATCATAACGATTTAAATTTACATCCCTAACAGCTTTTACAGATCTGCCACCCTTTTCAAAGACTTCTGAAACAATCCTTGCATTAAAATTGTAACCTTGAGAATTTAAAATATTTTCAGGAATTTCAACACTTGATTGCACCCTGCCCTTTTCATCTAAATTTCCCTTATCATCAGCACTTGCTCTGATAATCAATGAACTTGGATTAATAAAAATATAATCTTTATATTTAGAATTATGATAATTCTTTGGAGAAAAATATACAAAACTTTGATATTTTAAATTTGAAGCTAAGGCTCCAAAAAGATATTTTGAAGAAAGCTCATAGTTTAAATTCCCATCATCTAAACTTCTATTTTCATCAGCATTTAATTCTACCTTAATGCGATTTGGCACCACACTTTGAACTAAAATATCTTTGCTAAATTCCACCCCAGCAATATTAAAAATTGCCCTATAAAGTCCATTAATGGCATTTTTATCTAAATGAATTTGCGTATAGTAAATATCATTTTGACTTTTTAAAATTTGATTTTCTATGACTTTTTGATTTTTAGGATTAATTAAAGTAAAACTTATAGGGTGTTTGAGCGGATTTGTATTTTCTCTTGCAACCACACTTAAATGCACACTATCACCCGCTCTATAAACCCCACGATCTGTGTAAATAAACGCCTTTATCATCTCATGATTTTGATCCCCTTCTACATCGTAACCATCTGTGGATAGAGGATTGCTAAATCTTAAAACACTGATTTGATTCTCTTTGCTTGCTAAAATATAGAGTATTTCATCATCTTCTTGAATTTGAAATTTCACATCTCCATTAGAATTGGTATTTTGGCTTTGCAAAATTTGGTTTTGCTTACTTACAAGCTCTATTTTTACATTTTCTAAGGCCTCATTTTTACTAAAGTCTCTTGCGTGAACTACGAGCTGCTTATTTAGGTTTTGAGCACTTAAAGCGATATTAGAAAAAATAAGATTTTTACTGACACTAGCTTTATTTATAATACGATATACATTTTCACCCTTATAATCAAGATCGTTAGCATCAACACTTAAACTCACTGAAAAAATTCCAGTTTTACCTTTTAAATCACTTAAGTCTAAAGCAGTATTTATCCAAGTATTTTTTTGATTTTTAAGCTCTATTTTTTTATCAATGACATTTTTAGCAACATAATTAAAACCATCTGAAGAATAAAACGCTTCTTGAGTGCTATCATCTTTTTTACCCACCAAATTTTTATAACGCAAATACTCACTTATATTGTTTGCAAAAATTTGACTTACTTTTAAATGAATCTTTTTAACATTGCGCGATTTGATATAAACTTGATATTCTGCCCCACTAGGCAAAAATACCCCATCATTTGCAAAAACAAGACTTGGATCTAGGTCTTTTTGTAGGATGATATTTGCTTCTTCACCTTGATTGATTAAGCCTTGATTTGATTTTAAACCTTTTGCGATTTTAACTTTATACTTTTCTCCTGGCTCAAAATTAGCTGAAATTTTTAACTCTTTTCCTATACTCCACGCCCTAAAATTAAGCTCGGGTGATATTTGGATAAAATCTTGAAAGGCTTGATTTTCAGCTAGTTCTTTAGAAAATTTTAAAGTAGCAATTTGATCTTTTTCTTCTGCACTAATGAGTCTAAAATCATTATTTTTTGATTTGCTAGGAATTTGAAATTGAAGCACTTTGGCTTCTTTAAAACCCATGATTTTTTCATCATAAGTTAAAACAAGTTCTTGAGGTCTATCTAAAAGCTTAATATCATCAGTATCAAGACTAAATTCACCCAAGCTAAAGGCTAAGTCTTTGCCATCTAAAGTGATTTTTAAACCTTCTTGTGTTTTATCTTCAAATTGCCAATTATAAGTGCTTCCAAAGCTATAATTTAAATGCAAATAAGCTTTTTCTTCATCTTGCTCTAATTGAGCTTTATAAGTAAAATTTTCTATCCACCCTGTTTGAAATTCTAAAACAATAGGAATATTTTTATAAATAAATTCTATTTTATAATTTTGATTAGCCTCTAAATAAGTTAAATCTAGTAAAAATCTAGAGTCTGATGCCTTTGTAAGTAGAATTTTTGAATTTTTAGAATTGATTTTTGCATCAATACTCATTTCATCAAAATCAACAATAGCTTCTTTAAATTCAACAAAAATTGCTTCATGATTTTTTAGAAGTCCTTGAGATTGTGCACGAATTAACTCGCTTGAATTCTTATTTTTCTCACCGCCACACGCGATCAATAAAAAAGATAAAATCAAACTAATCAATATATTTTTTAACATTAATATTCCTTTGAAAAATTAAGCTCGACATTATTTAAGATATTCTACTTACTTTTAATTAAAAATTCATTGATATTTTTTAAAAACTCAAATCAAATATCTAAAAAATTATATTTTATCCAATTTCACACTCACTTCACTTAAAAATTTTATAATGTCATCACTTTTAAAAAAGGAGACAAAATGAAAAAAGGTATTTTAATCGCATCAGCACTTTTAACAGGCTCTATGCTTCTTGCAGATAGTGTAAAACTTCAAGGTACTATAGCAGAGGTTTATGATAATAATAAAACTTTACTTATAGATTCAATCTATGGCGGGCAAATGGCTGTAAGGATATTGCCAAATACTGAAATTGATATGGATAATTGTGGGATTTTTGGAATGGATAAACACGGAAAATTCAAAGATTTAAAAGTAGGAGATTTTCTTGAAGTAAAACTTTACTATCCTGGATATTCATCTAATCCTACTCAAGCACCTGCGATTCCTGTGGCAAGAGAAATTGATATAGAGTGTTACAAAAAAGCTTATTAATTTGCTTACTTTTTAGTAAGCAAATTTAATTTCTTCAAAATTTAAACTTTTTTTAGCAAGGAATTTGTAAAATAGTACTTAAATTTGTTTAAGGAAAAAAGATTGAAAAAACTACTTATAATTCCTATTATTATCTTTCTTTGCTTCATTGCGCAAATTTTTTATATGGGACATATTAATGAAAGTTTTTTTTATAATCTTACTCAAACACAAAATCCCTATTATGAGATAAAAAATATCAATTTCCATAAAGGTTTTTTAAATTCAAAGGCTGATTTTACCATAGAAGACAAGTATAATTTAGGTTTAATTTCAAAGCTTGATTTTAAATTTAACAATAATTATTTTTCAAAATTTATAGCACAAGGAAAACTTAGCAATCCCTTCAAACTCTTAGATGATAAATTACAAAATAAAGAATTAGCTTGGTTTAAGATACAATCTATTCAAAATGATCTTAATGTATCAATTCAATTTCAAGATATCAATTTAAGCAATGAAGGTGGAAATGCATTATGGGAAAATGTTTTAACTGAAATTTTACTGGATAAAGAAGATTTAAAAATTAAAGCTATTTATTCAAAAATAGGTCAAGTTGATTTTTCTCAATTTTATGCAAAATTCTATCTAAAAAACCTAGACCATCAACAAAAATTTGAAAAACCTATATCGTTTTCTAATTTAATACAATTTAACGAAAGTGTAGAAGAGTTTAAATTTGATTTTTGCGAAATCAATAATCATACAATCTCTTCATTTTATAATAAAAATATCATTTATTTTGATGATGATAATCAAACCTTGAAAATGCATTCTCAAGGCAAAGCAAATAATCTAAATATAGATTTAACTTCTCAAATTTATCAAAGTATTGATTTTGATCAAATCAATTTTGATCTCATTTATAGTCAAAAAAAACCTGATATTTCTGATGATAAATTGATTTTTAAACCTTCCAATGAAGAATTAAACTTACAAATACAAAATATCACTTTAAAAAAAGATAATCAAGATATAAACATCAAAGGAAATATCTTTTTATCAATGCAAAGTCATAAAGCTCATATTCAAATTTCTAGTTTAAAATCGCCCGATGAAATCTTTACTTGGGGGCAATTTTTTGGAGGTTTAAATCAATACTTTATAAAAAATGAAGAGGGTATGTTTATCATGGATCTTCATTATGATAGTGATACTAAAACTCAGCTTAAAATCAATGGCAATGAATTTACGGATATAAATTTAAACTGATGAGTTTAGCTTTAAATTTTCGTCCCAAAACCCTAGATGAAATTCTAGGCCAACAAGAACTTGTAGAAGTATTTAAAAAATTTATCAGTATGCAAAAACTTCCCCATAGTTTATTTTTTGGACCTGCAGGATGTGGAAAAACAACCTTTGCTAGAGTTGTAGCTAAGGATTTTGGGCTTGATTTTTATGAATTTGATGGTGGAAATTTCAAACTTGAGGATTTAAGAAAAATCATAGAAAATTACAAAAACAGCCTTTATAAACCTCTTATTTTTATCGATGAAATTCATCGCTTGAGTAAAACTCAACAAGAAATGCTTTTAATTCCTATGGAAAATTATCGCTGCATTGTTATAGGTGCAAGTACTGAAAATCCTTATTTTGTTTTAAGTTCAGGCATTAGAAGTCGCTCTATGCTTTTTGAATTTAAAAATCTTGGGCAAAAAGATTTAGAACTTTTATTAGAGCGAGTACAACAAAAAATAGCATTTAAAATAGAAGATAATGCTAAAGAATTTTTACTAAAAAGCTTCGATGCTAGAGCAATGTTAAATTTACTTGAATTTGCTTTGGTTTTAAATGAAAAAGAAATCACTTTAGAAAATTTAAAAAAACTTCGCAACGGAGTAAATAGCGAGGGTGTAAGCTCAAAAGATACTCATTATATTTTAGCAAGTGCTCTTATTAAAAGTTTGCGCGGAAGCGATGTGGATGCTGCTATTTATTATCTTGCTCGTTTAATTGATGCAGGAGAAAGTGCTGATTTTATCGCTAGGCGTTTGATTATCTTTGCAAGTGAAGATATATCCAATGCCGATCCTAATGCTTTAAATTTAGCCGTTTCTACTCTTACCGCAGTAAAAAATATCGGCTATCCTGAAGCAAGAATTATACTTTCTCAATGCGCTGTCTATCTAGCAAGTGCTCCAAAATCAAATTCAAGCTATAATGCTATAAACAAGGCCTTAGATTATGTAAAAAACAATCCTGCACTTGAAATCCCCAATTATTTAAACAATAATCATCCTGAAAAGAAAAATTACCTTTATCCGCACAATTTTGGCGGATGGGTGAAGCAAAACTACCTGAGTGCAAATTTAAAATTCTATGAAAGCAAGGGCATAGGAGAAGAAGCGAGATTGCTTGAAAATTTAAGCAAATTAAAAAACATCAAGTCCTGATTTCTTATAAAAAATTTACAAAATAAATGTTAAAATGCAATTTTATCTTTAAGGAAAAAATAAGACACAATGATAAACATAGGAATTTATGGCGCTAAAGGGCGCATGGGCAAACAGATCGAAGAATGTTTAAAAAGTGAAACTAAAGCAAAAGCAGCTGCACTTTTTGATAAGGGTGATAATTTAGAAGAATTTTTTGAAAAAAGTGATGTTATCATCGACTTCTCATCTCAAAATGGCACTCACGAACTCTTAAATTACGCAAGAACAATGCCAAAACCTTTAGTAATTGGCACAACAGGGCTGGATGAAAAAACCCTGCATTTAATGCAAAATGCAAGCGAAGTAATGCCTGTTTTTTATGCGACTAATATGTCTTTAGGGGTTGCAGTTTTAAACCATCTGGCTAGCAAAGCAAGCCAAATGTTAAGAAATTTTGATATAGAAATTTTAGAAATGCACCATCGTCACAAAAAAGACGCTCCAAGTGGTACTGCTATGACTTTAGCACAAGGTGTAGCAAAAGCTAGAAATTTAGATCTTGAAAAAGTAAGAATCAGCGGAAGAGATGGTATCATAGGCGAAAGAAGCAAAGATGAAATTGCCGTGATGAGTCTAAGAGGTGGAGATATTGTAGGACGCCACACTGTGGGCTTTTATGAAGAGGGTGAATTTTTAGAATTAAACCATACCGCAACTTCAAGAGCAACTTTTGCTAAAGGAGCGATTAAAATCGCTATTTGGCTTAATGCACAAAAGCCAAAAATGTACTCAATTAATGATTTTTTAGGAATTTAAAATGTGTGCAGTAGTAGGAGTTATAAATTCAAAAAATGCAAGTACTTATGCTTACTATGCTCTTTTTGCCATGCAACACCGAGGACAAGAAGCAAGCGGGATTAGTGTAAGCAATGGTAAAACTATCAAAACTATCAAAGCCAAAGGCGAAGTAAATCAAATTTTTAACCCTGAGAATCTAAAAACCCTAGAAGGTGAAATCGCCATAGGACACAATCGCTATTCTACCGCGGGAAATTCAAGCTTAAATGATGCCCAACCCGTAGCTGCGACTTCAGTCTTAGGGGATATTGCTTTAGCACACAATGGAAATTTAGTCAACAAAGAAAAAGTAAGATCAAAACTCATCGAAGATGGAGCTATCTTTCAAACCAATATGGATACTGAAAATGTCGTTCATCTCATAGCAAGAAGTAAAAAAGAAAGCTTAAAAGATAGATTTATCGAAAGTTTGCAAGAATGCATAGGGGCTTATTGTTTTGTTTTAGCAAGTAAAGACAAGCTCTATGTTGTAAGAGATCCTTATGGGGTGCGTCCTTTATCTTTAGGGCGCTTAAAAAATGGAGGCTATATCGTAGCAAGCGAAACTTGCGCTTTTGATCTTATAGAAGCAGAATTTATACGCGATGTTAAACCTGGAGAAATGATTATTTTCACTCAAGGAAATGATAAATTTGAAAGCATAGAACTTTTTAAACAAGAGCCTAGAATTTGTGCTTTTGAATATATTTATTTTGCTAGACCTGATAGCATTATAGAAGGAAAAAGCGTGTATGAGATACGCAAAAAAATGGGCGAAGCTTTGGCAAAGAAATTTACTCATAGTGCTGATTTTGTAGTGCCTGTTCCAGATAGTGGCGTAAGTGCTGCCATAGGCTTTTCACAATATTTAAAAATTCCACTTGAAATGGCTATAGTTAGAAACCATTATGTAGGTAGAACCTTTATCGAACCTACTCAAGAGCTTAGAAATTTAAAAGTTAAATTAAAATTAAATCCTATGCATAAAGTTCTAAAAGATAAAGAAATTGTCGTAGTAGATGATAGTTTAGTGCGTGGGACAACTTCTAAAAAAATCATTTCCCTACTTCGTGCCGCAGGTGCAAGTAAAATTCACTTGGCCATAGCTTGCCCTGAAATTAAATTTCCAGATACTTATGGGATCGATACTCCAACCTTTGAAGAACTCATTAGCGCTAATAAAAATTTAGAAGAAGTACGCGAATATGTGGAAGCAGATTCACTTAGCTTTTTAAGTATCGAAGAATTAACTCAAAGCATAGGGGATGAGAGAAAATATTCTTTAATTAGCTTTGATGGAGATTATTTTATCAAATAATCTCTATTTTACATAAGAGGGATAAGTAAAGAAAAACAAATGTGTTAAATTTAAACCATAATGAAAAAATACACTAAGCCACAAACTCTTACTATATCTCCAAGCCATTCCATAAATCAAACCTGCCAAAGAAGCAAAGATTATCATCAAACTACCTGCTTTATAATGCGCCGCTCCAAATGCCAAACTTGCGACTAAAAGCGCTCCTACACCCCCTATCAAACCTTGTAATCTTTGTTGTAAATAACCCCTAAAAAATGCTTCTTCAACCAAAGCAACCAAAAATAAATTAGAAAATAAAAAATACACTATCCAAGAAGGAAAGCCTATTTCCATTTTAATTACACCCAAATACCAAGGGATAGATAAAAGCAAAAAAGGACTTGCAAACAATAACGCTGCTTGAAATAATTTTGGTTTTATTCTATTTAAATTCTCAAACAAACTTGGCATAAGCAAAAAGAGTAAAAAAACACCCAAAGGCTTATCAAAACTAAAATACAAAGTAAAAGCGCTACTATACTCACTTGCATGAACTTTATCTAGAATTTTTACATTATTAACACCTGGAATAAAATGCAAAAATAAAAGCAAGCAAAATGCCACTATCAAAAGCTCTAAAAATACATTTTTATTATTTTTATAATACAAGGACAATAAAAAAAATACACCCACAAAAACAATAAAACTTATTTCTATGATATTATGATAATAAGCCAAAAATCCACTGATTACCAATACTACAAAAGATAATTTTATTTTTTTAAATGAGAGCAAGGCCAAAGCTAAGGCTAATAAGATAAAAGTTAAGATCATATTTTATTTCTCTTTTTTTTAATTTCATCAAATTTCGCAAAAATAGTATCACTTAAAAAATTAAATATCTATAAAAATCACTCATATAAGTGATTAAAAAAACCCAAGCAAAGCTTGTTTCAATCATAAAAAATATGAATTTATCATAAATAAACAATTTAATTTTTAAAATACATTTAAATTTCATTGATGATAAAATATCAGCCCTATGAGTTTGAAATCATAAGGAATAATATAGAAATATTAAATATTTACATATAGAATAAAAAATATCTTATTAATGAATAATTAATTATTTAAATAATAAAATAATACTATTATAATTATTATCAAGGATTGACAATGAAAATTTTCATTTCTTTTTTTGTCTTGGCGACATGTTTATGGGCTAAAGAAATAGCCTATACAGATGAAGTTGTATCGCTTTATCTTAACAAAGATGATACTAAAGTTACAGGAAGGCTTTTACCTACAAATGCTTTTGAAATTTTAAAAAGTGATAAAGATAGGGTTTTAATAAAAGTTGATGGATATGTAAATCCCAAAGCTCCTTCTGTGATTTATTTTAACGATTCCCAAAGAATCATTGTTGCTGCTTTTTCTAAAAATACAAAACTCAATTTCTCACAAACAAGTGCGGGAAAAAATGGTAAATGGGATAAGGTGAGCCTTGAAATTTGGGCAGATAAAAAAGATTTTGCTAAAGACAATAAAGAAATGTTAAGTCGTGCAAAAAATCTTTTTGCTGAAAATTGCGGAATTTGCCATGCCTTACATCCTGAAAAAGAATTTACCGCTAATGCTTGGCCTGCTGTTTTTCGCTCTATGACAGATAGAACAGGGATTGATAAAAAAGATAGGTGGCTAGTAATACAATATTTACAAAAAAACGCAAAAGATTTTAAAGCAAAATAAAAGGAAAGGCTATGTTAGATAGAAGAAGATTTTTAAAAATTGGTGCAGCATTAAGTACTTTACCCCTTATTCCGACTTTAGGTGCAGGAAAAAGTGCAGAAGCTACAAAAGTAAGTCTTGGACTTGTAAAAAACGGTGAAGTCATCACGGCAGCTCATTGGGGAATTTTAAAGCTTACCATAAAAGATGGTAAAATCATTAAAAGTGAACCTTGGGAAAAAATCACTAAGATGGATAATCCTTTGCAGCATTACACCGCAGATATGGTTTATAAATCTCGCGTAAAATATCCTTATGTACGCAAATCCTATCTTGAAAACCCTGACAATCCTAAACCTGAACTTCGTGGAAAAGATGAATTTGTTCGTGTAAGTTATGATGAAGCTATAAAACTTATCGCAAAAGAACTCAAAAAAACAAGAGAAGCTAAGGGTACAAGTGCTATTTTTGGTGGAAGTTATGGTTGGAAATCAAGTGGTAATATGCAAAATGCTAGAATATTATTACATAGATTTTTAAATGTTACAGGTGGTTTTGTTGGCGCTACTGGAGACTATTCTACAGGGGCTTCTCAGATTATTATGCCTTATGTGGTTGGTTCCATTGAAGTTTATGAACAGCAAACCTCATGGGAAAATATTTTAGAGCATTCTAAATATGTCGTTATTTGGGGCGCTGACCCGATTTCTACTTTACGCATTGCTTGGACTGCATCAGAACAAAGAGGTTTGGCTTATTTTGAAAAACTTAAAGAAAAGAAAATAAAAGTTATTTGCATTGATCCTGTAAAAACCGATACAGCTCAATTTTTAAATGCAAAATGGGTAGCACCACGCCCAAATACCGATGTAGCTTTGATGATGGGTATGGCAAGTCATTTGATTGCTCAAAATAAAGTTAATTATGAATTTTTAGAAAATTATACTACTGGCTTTGATAAATTTAAAGATTATCTTGATGGAAAAGAAGACGGTATCAAAAAAGATGTTAAATGGGCAAGCAAAATTTGTGGTATCGATGAAAAGATGATTAAGAATTTAGCTGAAATTTTCTACGATAATCCTACTATGATTATGAGTGGTTGGGGTATGCAAAGAGCTCATTATGGCGAGCAACCACACTGGATGCTTGTAACTTTAGCTTCTATGATAGGACAAATCGGTACCAAAGGAGGTGGTTTTGGGCTTAGTTACCATTATAGCAATGGAGGTGTGCCAACTTGCAAAGGTGGGGTAATCGGCGGAATCAATGCTGGAAGCTTAGGAATTTGGAAAAATGGCAAATTTCAAGGTTTGGCTAAATCAAACCAAGCAAGCGGTGGCGCAGAATGGCTTCAAAATGCTGCAAGTTATTCTTTCCCTGTAGCAAGAATAGCAGATGCTTTACTTAACCCTGGCAAAACCATAGATCACAATGGTAGCAAAATTACTTATCCTGATATTGATTTTATCTACTGGGTAGGTGGAAATCCGCTCGTGCATCATCAAGATACCAATACCAATGTAAAAGCATGGCGAAAACCTCGTACTGTAGTAGTTAATGAAATTTATTGGACTCCAACAGCGAAAATGGCAGATATTGTAATGCCTGCAACTTCATCTTATGAAAGAGATGACATTACTATGAGTGGGGATTATTCTAATATGCATATAGTGCCAATGAAACAAGCCGTTGAACCGGTGGGTGAAAGCAAAGATGATTATATAATTTTTGCTGATATTTGCAAAGTTTATGGTCAAAATGTATACAATGCTTATACAGAAAAGGGCAAAAAAGCAAAAGACTTCATCAAAGAATATTATGATAGTGCCTTAAAACAAACTCAAAGCTTTGGTGAGGCTTTTGCTACTCCTATGCCAAATTTTGAAGAATTTTGGGCAAAAAACGAACCTATTACTTTTGAAGCCACTGCAGAAAGCTTAGAATGGACACGTTTTTCAGAATTTATAGAAGATCCAATCCTTAATGCTTTAGGCACAGAATCAGGCTTGATTGAAATTTACTCTCAAACAATCAAAAATTACAATTATGATGATTGCAAAGCGCATCCTACTTGGTTTGAACCGATTGAATGGCTTGGAAATGCTACCAAAGAAGCACCTTTTCATCTACTCACGAACCATCCAAAAGATCGCTTGCATTCTCAGCTTTGCCACACAAGTTTAAGAGATACTTATGCGATAAAAGATAGAGAGCCGATTTTGATAAATACCAAAGATGCAAAAAAACTTGGTGTTAAAAATGGTGATGTTGTAAGAGTCTTTAATAAACGCGGAGAGGTCTTAGCAGGTGTAATTATAAGTGATGATATCATGCAAGGCGTAGTAAGACTATGTGAAGGCGCTTGGTATGATCCTGACGAAAATGGGCTTTGCAAATGTGGAAATGCAAATGTCTTAACCATAGATATTCCAAGCTCAAAACTTGCAAATGGTAATATAGCGCATACAGGACTTGTAAATATAGAAAAATTTACAGGCACACTTCCAGCTCTTAATGCTTTTAGCGCTCCAAAAGGTGCTATTTAACTCTATCTTAAAGAAAGTCTTAGGACTTTCTTTAGCTTAAAAACACATAAAAGCAATCTAATCCAAAAAATTAAAACATCTAAATCAAAATGACAATTGTTTCAAATTTAATATGAATTAAAACCTTTATAGGCAAAATATGCGCTCAAAAATCAGTTCAGGAGTGTTTATGCAATTATCAATTCGTAAAAAAATGCTTATGTTGGGAGCCATCTGTTTTATTTCAATGTTGGCAACTTTTGCAATTTTTTATTACAACAATCTAAAAGGAAGTCAAAAAATTGCCCAAACAACAAAAAATTTAATCAACAAGGAAATAGACATTAAAGTTGAACTTTTAACCAAATCAATGGCTATTGCTTTAGGGGATTTAATCAAAGATGTTGATGATGAAAAAGAAAAAATAAAAATATCGCTACCGCAATTGAAAATTTTAGATTTGAAGAGGATTAAAGCGGATACTTTTTTGTCTATCAAAAAACAACCGTCAAAGCCCATCCTGTTAGAAAAGACTTGATTGGCACAGATTTACATAATGCAAAAGATGAAAATGGAATCTTTTATGTTCGAGAATTATACCAAAGAGCATTAGATAAAGGAGGGTTTGTTACCTTTCACTTTACAAAACCTCAACCCAATGGAGAAAATACAATTGCAGAAAAAACAGCATATAGCTATTTAATACCTAACGCAGATGATTTATGGATTTCCACTGGTGTGTACAAAGACACTTTAGAACCTTATATCGATAGAAGTTTGGAAGAATTATTATCATTTTTTTCCAAAAGCTTTTTCAAGACTGTATTATTTTCTATAATCTTTATATTAATCATTATACCATTTATTTTTATATTCTATAGAAATCTTATTGTTGGAGTTCAAGGAATAGATGCAAATATCACCTCTTTCTTCAACTTCATCAACCATAAAACTAAAAATGTTTCTACTATTGATGTAAAAACCAATGATGAATTTGGTCAAATCTCTAAAGCTATCAACGAAAACATCCTTGCTACTAAACAAGGTTTAGAACAAGATGCTAAAG
>NZ_JAEQBS010000010.1:0-83625 GCF_017846535.1 Campylobacter sp. JH32 | reverse complement strand
TCAAAAACAACAATATGCTGATGATTTTTATTTTGCAATAAAGCTTTAAATAAAATTCCATTTCCAAAACCATAAAAATACAATACAGGATAAAGTAGATATTTATCATTATAAGTATTTAGCATAGTTTGCAATTCTTTAATGGGATCTTGATAAAGTAAATTTTCATTATACCCCCCCCCCATTATTTTTTATACTTGTATCTTTTAGATTGATATCTAGATTATCTTTACCTAAGATAAGTTCAAATTTACTTGATTTAATTTCTTTTAAACTTTCTTTTAAAAGAATATTACTTAAAGACTCAATGTTTTTGTTAAAGAGTTCTTTTTGAGTAGGGGTGAAGGTCATTGGAAATCTCCTTGTTTTAAAGCATCACCAAATTCTATATCTTTAGTAGCTTTTTTTCCTAAAAGTTCTTGATAAAATTTAGGATGTAGTCCAAAAGAAGGACGCACGGATTTTACATTTTCTTCGCTGAACATTTCACCTTTTTTGATATCCTTACTTGCATATAAGCTTCTTGCAAAAACACGGTTTTTAAGCGCCTTTTCATCTAGATCTAACTTACCATCGCCTAAAGCACTTTCAGCTTGTCTTACTGCATCTACCATAGCTTTAAATTCATCAAAATCAAGACTAAATTTACTGTCTTCACTTTCTATGCTTTTATCTAACATAAAATGCTTTTCTATCACTCTAGCTCCAAGTGCTACTGCCATAACAGGGGCTAAAAAACCAAAGCTATGATCACTTAGTCCCACTTCAACATTAAATTTTTCTTTTAAACTTGCTATGCCTTTTAAATTCATATCTTCTATGGCAGTAGGATAAGCCGAAGTGCATTTTAAAAAGATTAAATCAGGATTTTTTTCTTCTTTAAAAATTTCACAGATTTTAAAAAGTTCTTCTTCTGTAGCAATGCCCGTTGAAACAATAGTAGGTTTTTTTTCTTTGGCGATTAAACGCACGAAATTTTCATCATTAGCTTCAAAAGAAGCGATTTTATAGGCTATAGGATCAAAGCGTTTTAGAAATTCTAAATCTTCTTTGGCAAAAGGACTTGAAAAACAAAGTATTCCTTCATTTTGTGCGGTTTCAAAGATTTGAGAATGCCATTCATAAGGAGTTTTTGCGCTTTCGTAAAGCTCATAAAGTTTTCTTTTATCCCAAAGCCCACCCTTAATAATAAAATCTTCTTTGTTGCTATTTAGAGTCATGCTATCTGGAGTGTAAGTTTGAATTTTTATCGCATCAGCACCTGCTTCTTTGGCAGCTTTTATACTTTGAAGTGCCATCTCAAGACTTCCTGCGTGATTGGCGCTAAGTTCTGCTATGATAAAAACCTTTTTATCGGTGTTAAAATTTCCTATTTGCATGTTTTTCTTTCTTTGGTAAATTTCCTGACTAAAATGATATATAATTATATTATATATTTCTTCAATTTATATATTTATATTATATAAATATTACGACTTTGTTATGATTTTGCTTGGTTTCATTCAAAAAATGCCATAGGGATTTAAATCATAGAATTCATTCATTTTTTAATTTTTATATAATATAAATATATAAAATTATAAAATAAAATTTAATTATAACGATATATATATTTAAGACTAATTAAAGGAAATTTATGAGATTTTGTAAAAAATGTGTGATGCCAGATACTAAGCCTGATTTACATTTTGATGAAGAAGGTGTTTGTGATGCTTGTCGTTCTCAAGAAGCTAAAAATCAAAATATTAATTGGCAAGAAAGAGAAAAAGAATTTTTTGAGCTTATAAAAAAATACAAAAAACATCCTGTTTATGATTGCGTTATCGGAGTAAGTGGCGGAAAAGATTCTACTTTTCAAGTGGTTAAAATGCTTGAACTTGGACTTAATCCTTTGTGTGTGTGTTTTGAGCCTAGTGTGCCTACGAAAATAGGGCGCAAAAATTTAGACAATTTAAATCATCTTGGCGTGGATTTGATCCATATCAAGCGTGATCCAAAAGTTTATCAAAAACTTGCCCGTGAAGCTTTTATAAGAATAGGGGATAATGAGTGGCAAAACCATTTGGGAATTTTTACTTCTGTTCCACGCATAGCGGTAAATTTTGGAGTGCCTTTGATCATCTGGGGAGAAAGTCCACAGATAGAGTATGGCGGTCCTGCGAGTAGTAAAAATAAAAATATTTTAGGCAGAGAGTGGCTTGAAGAATTTGGCGGGCTTTTAGGAAATCGTGCTTCTGATATGCTTGGGGTAAATGGTATCACTGAAAAAGATTTGTTTTTATATACTTATCCAAGTGATGAAGAACTTCAAAGAGTAGGGGTTACGGGGCTATTTTTAGGGTATTATTTTAAATGGGATTATAAAAAAATTCTTGAAATTTCTAAAAAATATGGTTTTTTAACTCTAGATCATCCTGTTGAGACTACTTATGAAAATTTTGAAAATTTAGATTGTTATTCTAATCATGTGCATGATTATTTAAAATACTGCAAATACGGCTTTGGTAGAGCAACGGATAATGCTTGTTTGGATATTCGTTTAGGTTATATCAGCCGTGAAGAAGGGGTGCGTTTGGTACAAAAATACGATGGCAAGCCCCCTAAAAAGGCTATTAAAAAATACCTTGAATTCAGTGGTTTTAGCGAGGAAGAATTTCAAAAAATAGTAGATTCTTTTACCAATAAAAAAATTTTTAAACGTGATGAAAATGGTAAATTTATAAGAGATTATGATGGTTCTTTGGTAAGAAAAGACGAGTGTGTTTTAAAATGATAGCGCTCATTGATTACAAGGCGGGAAATTTAAACTCTGTTGCTAAGGCTTTTGAAAAAATAGGAGCTATAAATTTCATAGCTAAAAATCCAAAAGATTTGCAAAAAGCAGATAAATTGCTTTTACCTGGAGTGGGATCTTTTAAAGAAGCCATGAAAAATTTAAAAGAACTTGGTTTTATAGAAGCTTTAAAAGAGCAAGTTTTAGTACAAAAAAAACCTATTTTAGGCATTTGTTTAGGAATGCAGCTTTTTTTAGAAAGGGGCTATGAAGGTGGAGTTTTCGAAGGACTTGGTTTTATAGAAGGTGAAGTAGTCAAATTTGAAGAGGATTTAAATTTAAAAATCCCACACATGGGTTGGAATGAGCTTGAAATTTTAAAACAAGATCCTTTGTATCAAGGCATAGATAATAAGAGTGATTTTTATTTTGTGCATTCTTTTTATGTGAAATGCAAAGATGAGTTTGTAAGTGCTAAAGCACAATACGGACATAAATTTGTTGCATCTTTACAAAAAGATCATATTTTTGCTACACAATTTCACCCCGAAAAAAGTCAAAATTTAGGCTTAAAACTTTTAGAAAATTTTATAAGGCTTTAAATGTTAAAAACTAGAATTATCCCTTGTGTTTTGTTAAAAAACGGACAACTTGTTAAAAGTATAGAATTTAAAGATTTTCGCACTATAGGGCATTTAACTTCAACAATGAGAATTTATAATGCACGCAATGTTGATGAGCTTATTATCTTAGATATAGATGCTTCAAAAAGTGGAGAAATAGATTTTGAAAGTATAGAAGATCTTGCTAAAGAATGTTTTATGCCTTTAACTATAGGTGGCGGGATAAAAACCCTTGAAGATATACAAAAGATTTTAAATTTAGGTGCGGATAAAATTTCTATCAATTCTAAGGCCTTAGAAGATATGGATTTTATAAGTAAAGCGGCTAATCGTTTTGGTTCTCAATGTATAGTTTGTTCTATAGATGTTAAAAGAAAAGGAGAGCAATTTTGTGTTTATGACAGGGGAAATTTACTTGAAAAAAGTCCTTTAGAACTTGCTTTAGAATATGAAAAAAAAGGAGCTGGAGAGCTTCTTTTAACTTCTGTGGATTTTGAAGGAAGGGCAAAGGGTTATGATTTAGAACTTTTAAAGATCTTTCAAAATAAACTTAAAATTCCTCTTATTATCAATGGAGGACTTAGCAATCCAAGTGATGGAGTCGAGGCTTTAAATTTAGGTGCTGATGCTTTAGCGGGTGCTTATATTTTTCATTTTTCTAAGTATACCCCTAAAGATGTAAAAGAAGAATTAGCTAGGCAAGGCTTTGCAGTGAGATTGCTTTAGGCAAACATAGTAAAAATCTTTATCTTCATCATAAATAGTAAAATGATTTTGTTGATATAATTGTAAAGCTTTGCGATTGTCTTTGAAAACATAAGCTTTAAGAGTATTTACTTTTAAGTTTTCAAAAGCGTATTTTATAATTTCATTCATTAAAATTTGTCCTACGCCTTTTAAATTAGGTTTTGCGTAAAGTCCAAATTCGCAAGATTTAGTTGTGATATTGACAAAATCAATTACGCCGATAATCTGTTCATCTTGAAAAACTAAAAAATATTTTTTGCTAGAATCTTGATGTAATTTTTTTAAAAATCTTAAATGTTCTTCAAAATCAATATATTTTGTTTTCATAAATTGATTGATATCGGGGTGATTGCGCCATTTAAAAATCAGCTCTATTTCTTGAGAATTAAGTTCTGTGAAATTTTTAAGTTTTATCAATACTTATACTCCACTTCATACCCTTTTTTAGCAAGCCAAGTTGCTGTAGATTCTTGATTTTTAACATAACAAATAGCTTTGAAATTTGCCTTTAAAAGCAAGGCTTCATTGACTAAAGAACTTGCACTAATGATGAGTTTATTGCTTTCATTCATCAATTTTGCAATATTTTCATGATCGATAAATAATCTAATATTGTTATGTAATTTTGCAAATTTTTGCAATTTTTTAAGATTAGGATTAGAAGAGCTGGTTGCAATGCTGATGATTTTTGTTTTAGGTAATTCGCTAGCAATTTGTAAAGAAAGGTTTTTTATATCAGTTCCACCCATGCAAATGAAAAAATCATATTTTTTTTCTCTATTTTCTTTGGCCTCTTGATAAAATTCTTCCCTGATTAAAGCATAAGAAAAACCACATCTTACTTCGCATTTAAAAGGCACTAAACCTTCATAATCACTTGCTTTTGCATAGGCATTGACATTGAGTAAAATATCACAATGATGAGGCTTTATTTCATCATCAAAGCTTAGAATTTTCACCCCTGTTTCAAGCTTGATCAGTTTTTCATCATCTACGCTGATGCCATAGTGATCAATGATAAGAAGTTCAAATTTTTCTTCTTTGATGAGATTGATAAGCTCGTAGATACTTTCGCTACTAAGCTCATAAACAGGATAAGGAATTTCATCGATCAAGGAGCCTTCTAAAGGCAAGCAAGCAAAACTTACATCATCATATTGTTTAGCTAAGACTAGATCGCGTTTAATGTGTCCAAAGCCTATTTGACTGGAGCTATCGCTTCTAAAAAGCACTTTCATGATTTACCTTATAAAGTATTTTTGCAAATTCCAAATCTTGTATGGTGTCTATATCGCAAACTAAATTTCTTGGCAATACAAACACGCTAGAATGAGGTTTAAATATAAAATCTTCCTCAAGCCAAGCTTTGCTTGTACCAAAATAAAAAGCTCCTACATCATGATAAGCTTTTGTTAGATCTTGTGAACGACTTTTATAATGTTTTTCATCAAACATATAAACTTGATTGTTTTCATTTAGATAAAATGCCCTTTGTATAGGATACTCAAACTCAGTAGCAGCAAATAAAAACTTGCTTTGATTTTGTATAAATTTTTCATAGGCTTGTTTTAAAATGTCTTTATTTAACAAAGGAGCAGTAGCATAAAGGCAGCAGACATGATTATAAATTTGATTTTGGCTTTGTAAAATTTCTATGGCATTTTGCACTACAGCAGTGCTTGAAGCATAATCATCGCTTAAATTTTTATCGCGCACAAAAGGAGCTTTTGCACCGTATTTTAAGGCTACTTCTATGATTTCTTCATCATCACTTGAAAGCACCACTTCATCAAAAATACCTGAATTTAAAGCATTTTCTATGCTATAAGCGATTAAAGGTTTACCTAGAAAATCAATGATATTTTTTCTAGGAATTCTTTTTGATCCACCACGAGCAGGGATTATGCAAAGATTTTTCATAGTTAAGCCTTGTTTTTTGTGTTGTATTTTACTAAAATTTAAGTATAATTGTCTTTAAAATACAATAAAAGGTTTAAAATTGCTTATAAATCAAACCTTTGAAATTGATTCTTGTGATGATGTAGAATTAAATATAAAAAGAACTAGCAAACTTGAATACCGCATTAGCTATGATGATGAAAAAGATATCAAAGCCATAGTTTTTATAGTGGGTGGTTTTGGAGCTAATGCAAATATTTCTTTTTTAGATTTTGATAGGGAATATATTGCTAAAAATTTTGATGTTGTAGTGATACATGTTTTTTATCATTGTTTTTGTGCAAGACAAAGTATTGATCAAAAGTATAATCCAAAGCTTATTCCCAATCAAGATGATTTAGAGCGTGTAAATGGTATTTTAAAAAATATTAATTTAGGACATTTATCGGTTAATAAAGATAATTTTGAACAAATTATTCCTCTTATAGAGCAAAAAGCTAATGAAATGAAACAAGCAGGTTTGGTTGATGAAAGCCAAAAAATAGAACTTTCTTGTGATTTTATCCCACCTAATGGAGATTATCAAAACTATGGCATTATGGCAGCTATTGATCATATCAATGCTTTAAAAGATTTAGTTAAACGTTTTCCAGAATTTGCAGATTTACCAAAAATTTATGGGGGGGGGTCTTATGGAGGATACCTATCTTTACTCATAGCAAAGATAGCTCCTTGGTATGTGGATGGCGTGATTGATAATTCGGGAGTTTGCTTGCCATTTTTAGCACATATTTTGGGAAGAGATATGAATCAAGGAGAATTTGTTTTTGAAGGAGATAATAATAGAATTTATTGTTTTGTGCAAAAATATTGGACTAGAAATATAAATTCTTCTTATTATTTTGGTGATGAAAATTATTTAATTAGAGCTGTTTTAAACTCAAATCATCTCAAAATTCAAGCAAGTATGAACAATAATACTATCTTTATAAGCTATCACAGCATGCAAGATATGGGCGCTCCAGTGCAAAATAAAATAGAACTTTATAAGTGTTATCAGGAATTAGGATATGATGCGACTTTGTATTTGGTAAAAGATGAAAATGATATAGATGGTAGATTTATAAAAAGTCTAGAGCACGGTCTTAGAATGACTGATAAAGCTTTATTTAGAAAAGAACTTCCTTTGATGCTTGAAAAACTACAAGGAAGAAAATTTGATATGAGTAAAAATTCTATCACTTATCCTTGCAAAGACAAGCAATTTATTTTTAAAGATAAAGATGATAAATTTGAGCTTGAAATTGTTTAAGATTATCGTTAGTAAAGTTAAGAAAGGATTGCTAGGGAGGGGCTTTGTAGATGGATATTTCCTTGCCTAATATAAAAATTAAATTTATGATTTTTTTAAAAAAAGTGAAATATTTTTGTATAATGATTTGTTTAAGTGGTTAATTTCTCTTGGTGAAAAAGGTGCTACCAATAATAGAAAAAGACTTTAAAATAATTTTCTGTTGAAGATGGCAAATGAGTTGCTTGAGTTGATAAATAACTCTAATTTTTCCACCGCATTGTTTTAGCCTATGCTTAAATAAAATCTACGCTTGAAACATAGTATATTTTTTCAAGTATTAAAATCAATAATTTCGATAAAGTTTTTAATTTTGCTAAAATCAATTTTCAAACTCATGGCATTAAAGGTAATTCCTGTGCCAAAACTAGCCATAAAAACTTGTTTTATGCCCCCCCCCCTTCCTCCATTCATAGTTTGCCAAATCAAAGGCTAATTTATTTATCGTAACATCGCCATAATTTTTTAAAGTTTCATCATTTTTAATTTCTTTGAAATTTAAGAGTTCTAATAATTTAGTTTTTATAAAATTATTTGCACTTCCAAAGAAAAATTCGCCTATTTTGCTTTTATCAAGTTTAAAATTATCAAAAAAATCATCAAAAAATCGAGGAAAATTTTCATTTAAGTGAGAAAATGTGAGATTTTTGTCCATATCGATAAAATCATTTGCTTCTTTAAAGCATTTTAGAGGAAAAGTTTCTTCTGTGGCTAATTTGGAAAAGATTTTTTGCGAGAAAAAAGCTTTTTCTTTTGTATTAGATTTTTCAAGCAAAATAACACTAGCACTGTCGCTATTACTAAGGTAGGTGATTTTATCTTTTTTGGGTATTTTTTTACTTTTTACACTTACGCAAATGAAAGCTATTTTTTTGATATTTTCATTATCTAGTAAAGAAAAAGCTTGCATTAGGCCTTGTAAAAATCCTGGGCAAAAAGCAATATTATCAAAACACAGAGTTTTTTCACTTAAACCAAGATTTTTATGGATTAAACTTGAAAGTGCAGGGGCTAGAAAATCTGGTGAAAAACTATAAACTAAAAGTACATCAAGCTCATCTTTTAAAAGCAAATTTTCTCTAAAAAGCTTTTCTAGTGCTTTGCTTGCTAAATCACTTGCATAGATATTATTAGGGCTTATGAAATGATGATTTATACCGGTATTTTGCTTTAAAAGTTCGTATTTTTTCTGGTTTAAATTGCATTCTTGTAATTCTTTTTCTAAGGTATGTGGATTTTTGGGTAAAACTATACTAATAGCCTTAATATTGTGTGAGTTTAATTTTAAATTCATTTTTACTTCTTTCTAGTATTTAATAGATAAATTGTAACTTATGAATGCTTAAAATTTAAGCACAAACGGAGTATAATTTTTTGTAAAGAAAGGATATAAAATGACAGCATATTTTACATATAGGAACTACTAATACAGGAAATCAAGAAAAACAAGGCTTCTTGATGCAAAACGAAGAAAGGCTTTTAAAAAAAGGCTATATTTATCCAAAAAGCCTTAGAGTGGCAAATAGGCATTGGGCTTTGGTAGATATGGTTTTAGAACTAGTTCAAAAAGAAGATATTTTGCAAAAAGAGAGTATTTTAAGTCATATCACAAATGAAAGACTTCTTAGAGCTATAGAAAATTTTAAAAGCGAAAGTGCTTTACATAAAGATAAAAATTTATTTTGTCAGCTGAGGGTATAGTTTGGGATTTTTCTACCAAAAAACATGTAGAAATTTTAGAAAAGATTATGAGAGAGTTAGGTTTTACTCAAATTTATATTATTGTGTATTTTAGAGATACTTTGGGTTATTTAAACTCACATTGTTCTTAAGATCATAAAAACAATATGGGGTATTATTCTGCTGATTTTGCTCCGCAAGATCATCCTAGAAAATATATTTTTGACTATGAATGGATTTGCAAAACTCATGCTGAGGTATTTGGAGAAGAAAATTTGATAGTAAGACTTCTAAGGGAGGATTATGTAGGAGGGACTTTACTTAAGGATTTTGTTTATCATTTAGGACTTGAATGGGATGAGAGTTTTGTTTTAAAACAAACCAAAAATGAAAGTTTTAATCTTTTAGGAATGGAGCTTATGTCAAGATTAAATCAAAAAGATTTAAAGCAGAATAATCTTAATTCTTTGCTTTTTATGGCAAGAAGAAAATTTGAAGGCAGCAAAGAAAAAAGATTAAAATTTGCAGTGCAAAAAGATATTGCTAAAGCTTATGTGGATTATTTTGCTTCTTCACTTGAATGGGTAAAAAACAAATATTTCCCGCATAAAAATTCTCTTTTTGCTCCTGTAAATTGGGAAGAATACGAACAAAACTATACTTTAACTCATACACTAAGCAAAGACTGGGATGATGTGGCGGATTTTATAGCACAAATTATTGTTTCTAAAAATGAAATCATCAGTTCTTTAAAAGAACAGCTTGAACTTGCAAGGAAAGATTAGTCTTTCATTGCAGTTTCAAGCATTTTTTTGATATTTTCAAAGCTTTCAAAATTTTCAGGTGTGATAAATTCTGCTTTTAAGGGTTTTTTATAAAATTTTTCTATTTCGGCAACCAAAGCCATGATATCGATACTATCGATAAAATCTTCACTTACTAGATTTTCCATACTCTCATTGATATCTGTTCTTTCTATATTGATAAAAAATTGTTTGATTTCTTGCATTTTATTCCTTTGTGATTTTTAAAATGACATTATCGCTTAAATTTAAAATTAAATCAAGCTCATTGATTTCATAAAATAAAATTTCTCTTTCTTCACCTAATATTTCTAATCTAGCTTTAGGAACTCCGCTTAAGGCACCGCAGTCCATAGCTCTTAAAAAGCGAGAAATTTTTTCTTTATTCCAAGTAAGATCTAAATAACCATTATTTGGTAAAGATAATTTTTTGTGATACCCCCCCCCTGAAATTTGCATTTTAAAAGCTTTATTTTTTAAAATTTCTAAAGCTTCTCTAAATAAAGTTAGAGCAAGTTTGTGTTGAGCGTTTAAAAGACTTAAAGCAGTACAATTATTATCAAGTTTTATTTCTTTTTGAACTAAAATATCACCTGTATCTATACTTTCTTTAACCATATGCCAAGTAATACCTGTTTTTTTATCGTTTTCCCATATACTCCAAATATGTGCATTACATCCTCTGTGAAAAGGTAATAATGCGTTGTGGTAATTAATAATAGTATTTTTTTGAATACATTCTTTTTTGAAAATATAAAAATTATTAGCACTAATAATAAGGCAATTTTTAAGATTTTTAAAGAAATCATCTAAATTTTCTATATTTTTTACAAAATTTACTTCTTGTCTGAAAAAATCATTAGCTATTTTTTGGCATTCTTTGGCTACTTTGCCTGTGCCTATGATGTAAATATATGAGTAAGTCATTAGAAATTCCTATAAAATTTTAAATTAATATGATTAAAACAAAAACCCGCCCTTTTATAAAAATTAATGGCTTTTTGATTTTTTTCTTCTACAAAAAGTTTAAAGAATTTATTTTGAGTATTGGCTGCAAAATAATGATTTAGTAAAGCAAAAGCCACATTTTTATGCTTTAAATTTCTATCTACAGCTATAAAATCTAAAAAATTAGCATTGAGAGTTTGAGTGTAGATCAAAGCAGCGCGAATTTTTTGATTTTCTTTATAAACAAGTATATTGGGTATTTTTTCTTCAAGATTTTTTTGTGAAAAATAAAACAAATATGGATCAAAATATTTTCTAAAAAAGCTATAAATTTCCTTGCTATCTTCATGTGAAGCTTTAGAGATAAAGGTAAATTTTTTTAATTTTATCTCATCTTTTTTGAGTATCATTTGTTTATAATTGAGTATTTCTTTAAAATGATTGAGTTTTAAAAAATCATTATGTTGTAAAAGTTGCTTATCGGTTTTGGTTAAGATTTTTATATAATTAGCCTTTAAATTAAAATTCTGTAAATCATTGATAAAATAATATAGTAAATTATCTACACGATTAAAAAAGAAAAAATTATTGTTTTTATATTTTTGTAAAATAAATTCCTGTTTTAAAATTTTTTCTTCAATTGTACCAAAATTGTCATAGTAATTACTTAACTTAAATCCTTTATAAAAAGCTTTTTTAAACAAGTTCTTTTAAAACCTTTCTATCAATTTTACCATTTTGATTAAGCTTAAATTTATCAAGCTTTATGAAATTTTTTGGGATCATATAAGAAGGTAATTTATCTTTCAAAAAAGCTTTAAAATTAATCTCATCTTTGCTTTCATAAAAACAAATAATATCTTCTTTAAAAATACAAGCGCTGTTTTTTACACTTGCATGAGAATTTATCACGCTTTCTATTTCTCCAAGTTCTATTCTATGTCCCATATATTTTATCTGATTATCTGCTCTTCCGTAGCATAAAAGCTCTCCAAATTCATTATAAGAAACGATATCTCCTGTTTTATAGAGTAAATCTAAATAATTATCATGTAAAGGATTTTGAATAAAAGCTTGTTTGGTTTTTTCTTTGTCATTATAATACCCTAAAGACAAAGAAGTTCCACGCACAAAAAGCTCCCCTTTAACACTTATTTGTTTAGGACTTATGAAATTCATATTTTCATCAAAAACTAAAAGTTCTGTGTTTTTACATGCTTTGCCTATAGGTAAAAGTTCTTCATCTTTAAAAGTACGATTGATGATATAAAAAGAACATACATCAGTGATTTCTGTTGGACCATAAAGGTTGGCAAATAAAGCATTGGGTAAGTGTTTACGCCAAATATTTAGCTGTTTATTGGGTATGATTTCACCACAAAAAAGTATCTTTTTTAAGGCGTTTAAACTAAAATTATTCAAAGCTTCAGTATTTGCAAAATAAATCAGCACCGAAGGTACCCAAAATATAGTGCTTACTTTTTCTTTTTCAAGACATTCTAAAATTTTATTTGGAAAGGCAAAAAGATGATTAGGTAAAAGGTGTAAAGTTGCTCCTGATTTTACACTTGAAAAAATATCTAAAATGCTATTGTCAAAATAAAATGGTGCTTGATTGGCTAAAATTTCATTCTCATCAAATTTAAAAGTCTCACACACCCAAAAAGTATAATCAATCACACTCTTATGTGCTATGCTTACTCCTTTAGGAATACCTGTGCTCCCACTTGTAAAGAAAACATAGAGTAAATTAGTATCTATGTGTTTTTCTTTAGCATTTTTTAGCAAACTCTCATCTATATTAAAACTTTCAAAATCTTCTGTATAAAGCGTAGGTAAATCTAAGTTAAAATTTAAGTCCTTTGAAGTGATAAAAAGTTTAGGCTTTAAAACTTCTATGACTTTTTCTACTCTTTCTTTAGGACTTTTTTCATCTAAAAGTGTATAAAAATTTCCACTGAGTGCCACTCCAAAAAATGAAATCAAACAATCAATCCCTTTAGGCAAGATGATTAAAACAGGAGCTTGAGTAGGTTTATTATTTTTTAAAGTTTTTAAAATTTCACTGGCTAGTTTCTTAGAAAAAAGATCAAAGTCTTTGTAAGTGATTTCCTTTCTTTCTTTGGCAAAGGGTTCTACAAAAGCAGTTTTTTCGCTAAATTTGATTAAACTTTTTTCTAAAAAATCATAGATATGAGTTGTCATGATTTACCTTTTTAATTTTTTGTAATATAATATCGATAAATTAATAAAAAAGGCCTTTATATGCTCATAAACCAAAGCTTTGAAATCGATTCTTGTGATGATGTAGAATTAAATATAAAAAGAACCAGTAAGCTTGAATACCGCATAAGTTATGATGATGAAAAAGATCTCAAAGCTATAGTTTTTGTCATAGGAGGTTATGGAGCTAATGCAAATATATATTTTTTAGACTCTTATAGAAAATTATATTGCTAAAAATTTTGATGTTGTAGCAGTGCATGTTTTTTATCATTGTTTTTGTCAAAGGCGTTCGGATGTTGAGAAATATAGTGCTTTTACAATGTTTACAAAAGATGATGTGTCAAATTTATCTCAGGCTTTATTGGAAATAGGTGTTAATATCAATGTTAATCTTGAGAACGCACAACAATGTTATGAATTACTTAATCAGAATATTACTACTTTAAAATCACAAAGAAAACTAGCGCAAAATTATCAAGCGAAATTCACCTCAACTTTTATCCCACCTAATGGAGACTATCAAAACTATGGTATTATGGCAGCACTTGATCATATTAATGCTTTAAAAGATCTAGTTAAACGCTTTCCAAAACTTGCAGATTTACCAAAAATTTATGGGGGGGGGTCTTATGGAGGATATCTATCTTTACTCATAGCAAAGATAGCTCCTTGGTATGTGGATGGCGTGATTGATAATTCGGGTTCGGCTTTGCCACCTTTAAATTATATTTTAGGAAGAGAAATGGAGAGCGGTTGTGATTATGTTTTAAATAGTTCGCATATTTTAATACAATGTTTTCTAAAAACCCACTGGACGCGTAAAGAAAATTCACCTTATTTTTTTAATAATGAAAATTATTTTATTAGAACATTGTTAAATAAAGATCATTTAATTTTACAAAGTCAAAAAAATAAAAATATTATTTATGTGAGTTATCATAGTAAAGAAGATCCTTTAACTCCAGCAAATTTTAAAGAACAAACCATGCAAATATTAAAAATTTTAGGTTACGATGTAAGCTTAAATTTGATAGATGAAAATAAAATTGATGGAAAATTTATTAAAAATTTAGATCATGGTTGTGGTATACCTGATAAAGCCTTATTTAGAAAAGAACTTCCTTTAATGCTTGAAAAATTGCAAAAAAGAAAATCTTTAATGCAAGAAAATTCCATCTCTTATCCTTGTGGGAATAAAGTGTTTATATTTAAAGATGTGGGAGATAAATTTGAATTAGAGATAAAAGATTAAAACCTTAAAGGTTTTAATCAAGCTTTGCTAAATCGATTAAATCACTTACTTTTTGACAATTTTTCAAGTCCTCGGCTGTGATTTTTAAAGTAAAAAGATTTTTATAAAGCACCATCACAGATACAAAAGCCAAACTATCCCACTCATCTATATCATCAAGTAGCATATCTTCATTTAAGTCTTCATCTCTATGCATAGCTTCTTTAAGCTCTTCTAAAAATTCAGTTTTTGTCATTATTTCTCCTTTGTGTAAATTAAAATATCTTTTGTGTATAAATCCTTGAAATTCAACACCGCACTTCCCCAGCTAAGCCCTGCACCAAAAGCACTTAAACTCGCTTTAAATTCTTTTGGAGTATCTAGTTCGCAAAGTAGGGCAGGTAGTGAACAAGCGCTTAAATTAGCGTATTTTTCCATGATAAAATTAGGAACTTTATCATCATTAAGTTTTAATTCTTCTTTGATGCAATCAACCAAATACACATTGGATTGATGAAAAAGATGAAAAGCAATGTCTTTTTCATCTACTTTAGAAAATTCTAAAATTTCTTTAAAGCTTTTAGGTTCGCATTCCAAAGCCATATTGAAAATATTTGCTCCGTCCATATAAAGACTTTCTAATTGTCTAAACTCCTCAGTTTGCATGAGTGAATCATCGTTGAAAATATCTGCTTTAGGTATTCTCATCGCACCTTTTGGAATGATGAGTTTATCAAAATGTCTTCCATCGCTTCCAAGCTCAAAAAAAGCTTCGTTAAAATCCGTTTTTTCAATCAAAGTTGCACTTACTCCATCACCAAAAATAGGGGCTAAATTCATATTTTTAGGATGGATGAATTTGCTTAAAGTATCTCCACAAATGAGTAAAATTTTACCTAAGCCACTTTGTATTAAAGAATGAGCGACAAATAAGCCGTATAAATACCCTGCACAAGCTTGCCCTAAATCAAAAGCTACAGTTTTGGAGCTTAAATTTAAAAGTTGGTGTAAATAACAAGCCGTAGAAGGCATGAAAAAATCAGGACTTTGAGTTACTACGATGAGTGCATCAAGGCTATTTTTATCTATATTTAAACCTTGTAAAAGTGTATTGGCTGCGTGTTTTCCAAGATCGCTTACGCAAGTGTTTTCATCGCAAATATAACGCGTGTTTAAACCTATGACTTTTTTCATTCTTTTAAGGGTTTTGATATCGTTTGAAAAAACGCTTTCTAACTCATCATCAATGCAAATTTTATGTTCAGGTACGCTTACGCAAATGCCTGAAATTTTAGCTTTATCAAATCTAGTTTTCATGGATTATAAGTCCTTTGAAGTTTAAATTTTGAAATGGAATAAGGGCTGAGTTTTTTTCAAATTCTTTGGAAATTTGTTCTAAAAAGCTCAAAAATGGCATATTTCTTTCGCCTTTTTGATAGTAAAGCCTTGCATTATTGTTTTTAAGATCAAAGAAATGTAAAGCTAGTTCAAAGGCTTTAAAAAACATTCTAGTTTCAAGTTTTCTACCTAAAGCCCTACAAGAAATGCAAAGATCATCGATAAATAAATTTCCTTCTTTACAAGAAAAAACAAAAATAGCGATAATCCCACTATCGCTTAATTTATCACTCATGCTCACACTTACAATGAGTTCTTTTTGCATGTGTTGTGCGACTTTTTCTTGATTTAAGCGTGTGTAATTAGCGATAAATTGATTGGTTTTGCCTAAAAGTTCGCTAATGCGAGGGATATTTTGCAGATCATTTTTGCTAAAATTTAAGCTGATTTCAAGATTTTGAAAATATTCTTCATCGCTTAAGCTTTTAAGCTCTTCTCTTAAAGCATTGGCTGCTATATCTTTGGCACGAATTTGATCTTCTTTGGTATTTGAAAGTTTTAAAAGATTAGGAAAAAGTTTGATTTTATAAAGTATATTTTCATCGCATAAAAGTGTTTTAACGCCTGTAAATTTGGTATTTTCAAGCTCGGCGATATTATCATCTATAAAAAGCATAGCGTTAGTATTTATATTAAATTTTTTAGCAATTTTTAAGATATTTTCACCCTTTGGCTCCCAATTGATCATTCTAGCATCAAAATCATCCCATTGTAAGATGAAATCTTTCCTTATTTCAAAAAGTTTTTTTGCGTCTTTTTCTTCATTTTTTGAAGCTAGGGCAAGTAAAAACCCTTGTTTTTTAAAAGTTTTAATTTTTTCTTGTAAGGTTTTGTGCAAAGGACTTAAATTAAGATTATCTATACCCTCTTCACCTAAAATTCCTTGATACAAGGTATTATCAAGATCAAGTACAAGAGCTTTAAGAGCGGGTTTTACGAGTGCAGGGATGAGGCTAAGTCCTAAAATTTGCGCTAAGAAAATCAAGGCTTTATTATTAAGCTTAGAGCCTGTAAGTTCTTCTTTAGCTAGGTCTAAAATATCCTCTTCATCAAAATACTCTTTTATGAGTTTTTCTATGTTAAAAATTTCACAATTTAAAATTTTTTTATCTGTTTTAAATTCTCCTAAACTAAGGACTAAAATAGGGCTTTGTGAAATTTTTCTTAGTTCTAAAAGTCTTTCTTCTAGAAAATTTTGCACATTATTTTTATAGCGGGTTAAATCCACCCATAAAAGTTCTAAATTAGTTTCTTTAAAATTATCAAAACTCAAGCTATCATCATAAGAGCTGAAATTAAACTCAGCTTTTAAATTAGCAAAATGTAAAAAAGGAGCAATGATACTTTGCACTCCTTCAAAAGCATGATTTCTATGGATATTGATAAGAAGATCTTGACTTTTACTAAAGTCTAATTCTTTGGCAAATTTTATAAGCTCATTGCGTTTTAAATGGGGTGAAAAAAGATTCATTTTAGCTCCACAAGTTCGATTAAAAGCCTATTTGGCATCATGATAAAACAAAGTTTAGCAAAATAGCTTGCTTGCATAATAGGAACAATACAAATGCCTCCTTGTTGTTCTAAAAGAATTAAATCTTGGGTGATATTTTTACTTTCATAGGCTAAATGATACATTTTGGTATTATTTTTCAAATAGCTATCTAGCGGGCCTTTATCGTTTAAATTTTGCAAAAGTTCAAATCTATACTGTGGAAATGCTTCATTGCAAGGAATGATAAATTCGCCTCTTACCCCTTGTTTTTCATCTATAAATTCTGCTTCTTTATAAAAACCTAGTTTAAAAAAACATTCCCTTTCTTTTTCTAAATTTTTACAAGCCACACCTATATGATGAAGGGGTAAATTGAGTGTTTTATCAAGCATTTAAAACTACTGCCATAGTGATAGCATTTTTAAATTTCAATGCTTTTTCTAAACTATAATCATTTGCCATAAAACATTCATAAGTCTTAAGCTTTAAGCCCGATTTTTCTATCAAATCTTTAACTTCATCAGGATGGGAAAATAAATAAATATGATCAATAGCAGGAGCATTGATAGGAATAGTTGCAAAAATTTCTCCTCCATCGCTAAGAAGCTCTTTAGATCTTTTAAGAAATTCAAGAGGTTTTTCTACGTGTTCTAGCACTTCTCCAATCACTATCAAATCAGCTTTTTTATCAAAATCATAAGTAAAAAAATCTTGACATAAAAAATCACATTTTGTAATCAATCCTCCTACTTGTTGTTTTACCATTTTTTGAGTAAGTTCGCAACTCGTTGGAGAGATATCAAGTCCATAAAAGGCTGAAAATTTATCACTTTTAACTGCTCTTGCGAAGTATTCTCCATGGCCAGGGCCTATTTCAAAATAAGTTGTTTTTGGAGTAAAATTTTTTAAATATTGTGAAAAATACTTTCTCACTTTAATATGAGCTATCCAAACAAAAGAAGAAAGAGCTAGACCTATCATGTATTGTTTCATATAGCTTTCATTAAAATAAACCTTATCCTTAACTTCATCAAAGCTAGAATAACGATAAGCCCCATTTTCTATGAAAAATTTTGTTTCTTCTAAAGTATCATTAAGGATCAATAAATAACAATTGCATTGTTCTTCTATGCTGATACCATCTTGAATATAATAAGAAATTAATTTATCAAATTCTTCCTCGTCTTCTTGTGAAAATTCAATTTTTTTAAGATATTTAGAATGGGTAGGATTTTTTTGAGCAATGGCTTGAAATAATTTTTCAATATTTTCTTTCATTTTTCAGCCTTTAGGGTTTGAATTTTTTCTAGTAAAGCGTTTTGAGATTTTAAGAGACTTAAATCTTCTTTGTTGAATTTGATTTCAAATTCTTCTTCTAAACTCATGATGATATCAATATGAGCTAAAGAAGTCCAGTTCTTGTAGTTTTCCATGCTTAAATTTGTATTTTCATCTACTTTGGTTTCAAGTATATTTTCTAAAATTTCATAAAATTGTTTTTCCATTGTATACCACTTTCTTGAGAATGTTGAAAATTAATATATTGTATCATAATTTTCTATTAGAATTGTTTGGTTTATATCTAATTTTTTCCATAAAATTTCTATATATTCTTTAGCGTTGTAAATATTTATATGATCTCCTGCAAAATTGTTTTTTTTAAAATTTTTAGTATTATTAACAATATTGATAATGTTAATTAAATTGGGCTCAGAAGATATGTCAAGTTTTCTAACATAATAACTAATGGTTTTATTGTATGATATATTGTTTTCATCAATTAAAATTCCAGAGAAAATTTTATGATATCTGTAAAATACATTAAATTGTTCTTCTGCATAATGTGTTAGTGTGTGTCCTTGGCCTCCAAATGTCATATATTTTCCATTCTCTTTGGTTAAAACCTCATAAACACAATTTTCCCCAAAACAACTTGTTGTATCTTTTAAAAATAATTCTTCTTTTGCTCCTTTTATAGCAAAAGAAAATATAGGATCGTTTGTGCGTTTTACTCCTGTTTGTTTGCGAAAATATTCATTTAATGCTCCCATTTTTGTTTTGGAATTTATTTTGTCATAAACTTCATTTTTGCAAAAACTATAAGTAAAGGTTGGCATGATCAAAGTGCCTTCCTGACCTATAACTTCAAAAAAACAATTGAGTATAGTCTGTAAAAATTCATTTCTAGAAAGCAAAGGTATGCCAAATTTAAAAAGTTCTGTATGTACACATAAAATATCGCCTCTTTTTATACCTAGTTGATAAAAAGCATCTATTAAATCCTTATCGGAGTATTTTTTGTCATTGTGTTCTAAAAAATATTTCATTTTGCTAGTCCATAAAATTTTATTTTTTCCAAAAGTTCTTTAAATTCATAAGCTTGCATATTTAAGATATTGGCTATATCGATGATATCATTTTCTCCATCGCAGTAAGCTAGAAAATTACAAGCCAAAGGAGTGTCATTGACAGTGCTAAGGGTATGATATAATCCTCTTTTGCCAAGATTGGGTTCGCATACTATGGTGTTTTTATATACGGCGTTGATTTCTAGATTTAAAATCATTTCTTGTATGCTTTGAAGTCCACCCATTAAACCTTTTTCAGAGATAAAATTGAGATCGTCTTTTGAGTTGTGATATCCATCATAGTCACCATACTTTGTGCGACATACCCCTACTATGCCAAGATTTACAAGTGGGGCATTGTATTGTCTTTCATCGCTTCCGCGATCCAAAAAACTAAAAGCTTTGAAATTTTCTTTATTTTTAAGCGTATGCAAGGCAACTTTATCGCTTAGAGTGTTTTCTTTAGGTGTATGTATGAGTGAGTAAGCATGATCATCGCCTAAGCAAGAAAGCACAAAGCCTGCTTTAACATATTTTTTTAAATGCTCTAAATGTTTGCTAAGATAGACTATAGACCCTATGGTTTCAGGGATGATGACAAAGCGGTAATTATATTTTCTTTCTTTTAAACTCAAAAGCCATTTTGCTAGGAAAATAGCCACCACAGGGCCACTAAGCTCGTTATTTGCCATGGAAGGATGACAAAGATAGGTTGAAATTAAAATTTCATCTTTTGAATTTTGCGTACTAGGTAGGATAAAATCAGCATAGTCCAAAACCCCATTTTCATCATGTTTTGCATCGATATAAACTTTGTATTTGCCTTTTTTAAGTTTTTTTCTTTCATTATGCGTGAGACAAAATCCCCAACGCCTTTTGTAATAACTCGTTACATAAGGAATAGCATCGGGCATTTCTTCTATGGAGTAAAGATGATCTTGAAGTTCTTCTAGTTCGATTTCTTTATCGATAGCTTCGCTATAGTTTAGAAGGTGTAGATTATGCTTTTTAAAATCACAAATTTTTTCTCCTTCTGGAGTGATGATATAGGCTTCTTTGGCGTTCCATTCATCAGGGACTATCCAGTCAAAAACCTTTGTACCACTTTTTATAGAGTGAAATTTGAGTATCCCCCCCCCCCGCCCAGAGTTTTATTTAAAATTTCTAAGCTATCTCTAAAACCTTGCCCTGTGATACTCCTAGGGATAGGAAAAAGTTCACAAGCTAGTTCATACATAGCCTTTCCAGTTTGGCTAAAATCTTGACTTCTAAAGTCTAGCTTATCCACAATATTCCTTTTTAACTTTTTCAAGAATGCTAAATAAAGTATCTTTTACAAATTTTGCATCCTTTAGATTCATTTCTTGATGACAAGGTATGCTAAGCTCGGCTTTGTAAAAATTATCCGCATTTTGGAGTCTGGTTTCTCCTAAGAGTTTTTTATAAAAACTAAATTCATAAGTTGGTTTATAATGTACCTGTACGCCAATTCCTGCATGAAGTAAGCTTTCAAAAAGTTCTTCTTTTTGACAATAAAATTCAGGAAAAAGCAAGATAGGGTATAAATGTCTTGAGCTTTTTTTATAATTTTTGATTTTTATCGTGGAAAAATAAGGATTTTTTTCAAATTCTTTATCGTAAAAACTTGCGATTTCCTCTCTTTTTTCAAGATTGTGATCGAGTTTTTTAAGCTGGTTTATCCCTAAAGCACAAGCAACATCGCTTAAGCGGTAATTATAGCCAAGTTCTACCATATCGCTATCCCAAAGCCTTTTTTTAATGATACCATGGCTTCTTAAAAGCTTGATTTTGGTGATAAGCTCTTCATTATCACTCACCACAGCCCCGCCTTCAAAAGTAGTGATGGGTTTAACAGGATGAAAAGAAAAGATACTTAAATCCGCCATAGAACCCACTTTTTTACCCTTATACTCACTCCCTAAAGCATGGCTTGCATCATCGATTAAAGGGATATTGTATTTTTTAGCGAGGCTTGAAATTTCATCTATTTCAACACTATTGCCCCCAAAATCCACCACGCTAATAGCTCCTATATTTGCACTATTTTTTGTAAGTCTTGTTTCGAGTTTTTTTTCATCAATATTGCCATTGTTTTTAATATCGATAAATTCTACTTTAGCTCCTGCCATTAAAGCCGCATTAGCCGTAGCAGCGAAGGTTAAAGGAGTGGTTAAGACTATTTTATCTTTGACATTTAAAGCTGTATAGGCAAGATGAAGGGCTGAAGTAGCTGAGTTTAATACACAAGCGTGTTTTACGCCCACATATTCACAAAGGGCTTCTTCAAATTCATTTACTTTTTTACCCCCTGTTAAAATTTCATCTTTTAAAGCTTTTGTAAGTGTATCTATATCGCTTTGATCGATGTTTTGATGAGAATAGGTAAGCATTTTAAAAACCTTCGGTGTGATTGATGATTTCTAAAAGTTCTTTTTCGCTTGCCCATAAAGGATTATTATCCGAACTATAAGAAAAACCATCTTTTACTTTTTGTCCTTTTTCGCCTAGGGCATTGATACTAAAGTCATTATCTTTATCTACAAATTTAATACTCGGGCTTATGGCATAGTAGTTTTCAAATTCATAGGTTAAATGACTATCATCGCTTGAAATCATGATTTCATGTAGTTTTTCTCCTGCTCTTATACCTATGATTTTATGGCTTAAATGAGGAGCTAAGGCATGAGCTAGATCAGTGATTTTCATCGAAGGAATTTTAGGGATGAAAATTTCTCCTCCGTGCATTCTTTCAAAATTACTCAGTACAAATTTTACTCCATCTTCAAGGCTGATCCAAAAACGAGTCATTCTTGTATCGGTGATAGGAAGTTCTTTAGCTCCTTCGCTGATGAGTTTTTTAAAGAAAGGCACTACCGATCCTCTTGAACCTACAACATTGCCATATCTTGTAACACCAAAGCGTGTTTGTTTGTTACCTGCTATATTGTTTGCAGCGACAAAAAGCTTGTCGCTTGCAAGTTTGGTTGCACCGTATAAATTTACAGGATTACAAGCCTTATCTGTGCTAAGAGCGATACATTTTTTAACCCCATTTTCAAAACAAGCGTCGATGACATTTTGCGCACCGTGGATGTTTGTTTTTATACATTCCATAGGGTTATATTCAGCAATAGGCACATGCTTCATCGCAGCAGCATGTATAACAAAATCCACATCACGCATAGCAGTGCTTAAACGCTCTTTGTCTCTTACATCTCCTATGAAATAACGCATGCAAGGAGCGTTAAAAACGCTTGCCATTTCAAATTGTTTAAGCTCATCACGAGAATAAATGATGATTTTATTAGGTTTATAATTTTCTAGCAAAACCTTAGTATAGGTTTTTCCAAAAGAGCCTGTTCCGCCTGTGATTAAGATATTTTTTTTGTTAAACATTTTGCCTTCCTTTGCTTAAGTTTTTTAAAATTAAAGCAACAAGTGTTCCTATTTTAAAATTCTTGGCAAGGTTATGCCCGTTTGGGCTTGATACTTGCCTTTTTTATTTTTGTAAGTGGTGTCACATTTTTCATCACCTTGCAAGAATAATACTTGTGCAATGCCTTCATTAGCATAAATTTTTGCAGGCAAGGGAGTGGTATTTGAAATTTCTATGGTTATATGCCCTTCAAAGCCTGGTTCAAAAGGAGTTACATTTACGATGATACCACATCTTGCATAGGTGCTTTTTCCAAGACAAATAGCCAAAACATCATCAGGCATTTTAAAATATTCTATAGTTCTGGCAAGTGCAAAAGAATTTGCAGGAACTATACATACATCGCCTTCAAAATCTACTACATTTTCTTCTAAAAAATTTTTTGGATCCACTACAGTTGAATTAACATTGGTAAAAATCTTAAATTCACGCCCCACGCGTATATCATAACCATAGCTTGAAAGTCCATAGCTTACTACACCTTTGCCTATATTTGCTTCGCAAAAAGGCTCTATCATTTGATGCTCGAGTGCCATTTTTCTTATCCAATTGTCTGCTTTTAAACCCATTTAATATACCTTTATTTTTAAACATAATTTTTTTGGATTATAGCTTATTTTTTATATTTTATGAAACTTTTAAGTGTGAAATTTTATTTTTTAAAGTTAAATTTCAAGTTTTTTAATATAATACTAGATTAAGTTCTTAAAATCAGGAGATGAAAATATGACAAAAGAAGAGATTAAAGAATTAGTAAATTTGTTTGCCGAGGCTAATATCAGTAAAATAAAAATCAAAGAGCAAGATGGATTTGAAATCGAACTTGAAAGAGATATGTGTTGTGATGTTCCAGCTCCTTTGGCTTGCCCACCTGTTCCAGCTCCACAGCCTATTAATGTTAATGTAGTTAATGAAGCACAGCCTTCAAGTGCAAAATCAAATAAACCAAGTATAAACAGCCCTATGGTAGGAACTTTTTATCAAGCTCCAAGCCCAGGCGCAGCTCCTTTTGTAAAAGTGGGCAGTTCAGTTAAAAAAGGCGATACTATTGCTATCATCGAAGCGATGAAAATCATGAATGAGATCGAAGCTGAATTTGATTGTAGAATAGTAGAAATTTTAGTTGCAGATGGTCAGCCTGTAGAATTTGGTATGCCTTTATTTACGGTGGAGAAATTATAAAATGGAAATTAAAAGCATATTAATTGCTAATCGTGGAGAAATAGCACTTCGAGCTTTAAGAACAATTAAAGAAATGGGAAAAAAAGCAATTTGCGTTTATTCTGAAGCAGATAAAGATGCTTTGTATTTAAAATATGCAGATGCAAGTATTTGTATAGGAAAAGCAAGAAGTTCTGAAAGTTATCTTAATATACCTGCTATTATTTCAGCAGCTGAAATTGCAGAAGCGGATGCGATTTTTCCAGGTTATGGATTTTTAAGTGAAAATCAAACTTTTGTTGAAATTTGTGCTAAACACAATATCAAATTTATAGGGCCTTCGGTTGAAGCTATGAATTTGATGAGTGATAAATCAAAAGCTAAGCAAGTTATGCAAAGAGCAGGAGTTCCTGTTATACCAGGAAGTGATGGAGCTTTAGCGGGTGCTGAAGCGGCTAAAAAACTTGCTAAAGAGATCGGTTATCCTGTGATTTTAAAAGCAGCAGCTGGAGGCGGAGGTCGTGGAATGCGTGTAGTAGAGCATGAAAAAGACCTTGAAAAAGCATATTGGTCAGCTGAAAGTGAAGCGATGACAGCTTTTGGCGATGGGACTATGTATATGGAAAAATACATACAAAATCCACGCCATATAGAAGTTCAAATCATCGGAGATAGTTTTGGAAATGTGATCCATATTGGTGAGAGGGATTGCTCTATGCAAAGACGCCATCAAAAACTTATAGAAGAATCTCCAGCAATTTTACTCGATGAAAAAACTCGCGCAAGACTTCACGAAACAGCAGTAAAAGCTGCTAAAGCTATAAGCTATGAGGGTGCAGGGACTTTTGAATTTTTAGTAGATAAAAATTTAGATTTTTATTTTATAGAGATGAATACGCGTTTGCAAGTTGAGCATTGTGTGAGCGAAATGGTGAGCGGGATTGATATCATTGAACAAATGATCAAAGTAGCTGAAGGTTATGCTTTACCTTCTCAAGAAAATGTGAAGTTAAAAGGACATTCTATAGAATGTAGAATCACTGCTGAAGATCCTAAGACTTTCTTGCCAAGTCCAGGTAAGATTATCAAGTATGTTCCACCTGCAGGGCGCAATGTTAGAATGGAAAGCCATTGTTATCAAGACTACAGCGTGCCGCCGTATTATGATTCTATGATAGGAAAACTTGTGGTTTGGGCAGAAGATCGCAACAAAGCCATTTCAAAAATGAAAGTAGCTTTGGATGAGCTGATTATAGGTGGGATTAAAACTACTAAAGATTTTCATCTTGCAATGATGGATAATCCTGATTTTATTAGTAATAATTACGATACCAACTATCTTGCTAGACATTAATCAAGATGGATTTTTTCCATCTTGATTTTATCTTAAATACTCTATATTGATTTTTGAGCGTAATTTATCGAAATAATCTTGTATATAATTTTGTCTTTGCTCGCTTACATAAGCATTGAGTATTTCATTTTTAATTTGATAATATTCTGGAGTTTGTCCTCCGTTTTTATCCTTTACTTGATAAATTTCATAACCTTTTTGCGAATTTAAAACCGGAGAAAAGCTTCCTATGGGTATAGATGATAAAAGTCCTAAAAGTCTTGGATCTGAATTATTAGGAGTGAGGGTGGCTTTTTCTGCTTTAAGTGCAGTTTTTGTGGTAGCTTTTATATTTTCTAAATCTTGTGCATTGTTAGAACGATAGATATTTACATTAATTTCGGTAAAGAGTGTAAATTTATTTTTATTTTGTTCGAAAAATTTTTTAGCTCCCTCATCGCTAAAATCGGTTTTAGCTGTGCTGGCAATTTTTTCATAAAGTTTTCTTTTTTCAAAATCTTTTTTAAAATTGCTACGAAATTGTTCGTAATTTTGCCCCTTAGCTTGTAAATCTCTTTTAAAGTCTTCAAGTGAAATTTTATTTTGTGCTAGCATTTTACCAATGGCATTATCAAGCTCAAGCTCACTCGTATAAATTCCAAATTGTTTTATTTGTGAAAGCTCCATTTTTTCATTAATCAAAATCCCCAAGGCTTGATTTTTAGGTATATTTAGGGTTTTCATGGTTTGTTCTATATCATAGGTTGTGATAGGCTCTTTATCTACCACTACAGCAATAGCATTTATAGTATTTGCATGAGTTAAGCTTATAAAAAATACAAAACTTAGTAAAATTTTTTTCATTTCAAACCTTTATTTAAGTGTAAATATCGCATTATATCAATTAAAATTTAAGAAAAGGCAAAAAATGACAGGAAAACTTACGACTCGTTTCGCTCCAAGCCCTACAGGATATTTGCATATAGGTGGTTTAAGAACCGCTCTTTATAGTTATTTGTATGCAAGAAAAAATAAGGGCAATTTTTTACTTCGTATAGAAGATACGGATTTAAAAAGAAATTCCAAAGAAGCTACGCAAGCTATCATAGAAGCCTTTAAATGGTGTGGTTTGGATTATGATGGTGAGGTAACTTACCAGTCTGAACGCTTTGATCTTTATAAAAAATACATACAAAAACTTTTGGATGAGGGCAAGGCTTATTATTGTTATATGAGTAAAGAAGAGCTTGACGAACTCCGTGCTAAACAAGAAGCGGCCAAAGAACGCCCAAGATATGATGGCAGATACAGGGATTTTACAGGAACTCCACCATCAAATATAGAACCCGTGGTGCGTATAAAAGCTCCTCAAAAGGGTGAAATTTGCTTTATAGATGGTGTTAAAGGGGAAGTGAAATTTAAAGTAGAAGATATTTTAGATGATTTTATCATAGCAAGAAGTGATGGAAGTCCTACTTATAATTTTACAGTTGTAATTGATGATGCTTTAATGGGAGTAAGCGATGTGATTAGAGGGGATGATCATCTTTCAAATACTCCTAAACAAATCGTGCTTTATGAGGCTTTAGGATTTGAAATTCCTAAATTTTACCATGTGGCTATGATACATGGAGAAGATGGTAAAAAGCTTTCAAAACGACACGGAGCAACCGATGTGATGGAATACAAGGCTATGGGAATTTTACCTCAAGCTTTGCTAAATTTTTTAGTGCGTTTAGGATGGAGCCATGGCGATGATGAGGTTTTTTCTTTAGAAGATCTTAAAAGGCTTTTTGATCCTAATCATATCAACAAAAGTGCTTCTTGTTATAATTTTAAAAAACTTGAATGGCTCAATGCTCATTATATCAAGACTTTGCCTTTTGAAGAAATCAATCGTCAGTTAAAAGATCTTGGTTTTGATTTAAGCGTTTATACAAAAGCAGGATTTTTACTCGATTTATTAAGAGAGCGCGCAAAAACTTTACTTGAAATTATTAGCGGAGCTAAAAGTATCGTTGAAGCGCCACAAAATTATGATGAAAATGCTATAAATAAATTTATAAACGAAAACAATCTTTTATTGCTTCAAAACTATGCAAATGAGTTAAATGAAGAGAAAAGTGCAAAAGATTTTGAAGAATTTACTAACGAATTCTTACAAAAAAATGAGGTAAAATTAAAAGATTTGGCTCAACCTATACGCATAGCTCTAACAGGAAGTGCGGTTAGTCCTAGCATTTTTGAAGTTTTAGAGTTTTTAGGGGTCAATGAATGTAAAAAAAGAATAAAAAAATTTTTAGATTTTAAAGGAAAATAATGAATTTAAAAGAAGAGGCTTTAAGATATCACTTAGGAGGCAAGATAGATATAAAGCCATCAAAACCTATGAATTCAAGTCATGATTTATCTTTGGCTTATAGTCCAGGTGTTGCAGAACCTTGCATTGAAATTGCTTCTAATAATGAGCTTGCTTATACTTATACAAACAAAGCGAATTTAGTAGCTATCGTTAGTGATGGTTCTGCGGTTTTAGGTCTTGGAAATATCGGCGCGCAAGCTTCTAAACCGGTTATGGAAGGTAAGGCTTGCTTGTTTAAAAAATTTGCTGATGTAAATGCGTATGATTTAGAAATCGAAGCACACAGCATTGAAGAAATTGTTGCTTTTTGTAAAGCCATAGCACCTACTTTTGGCGGAATCAATTTAGAAGATATTTCAGCACCTAAATGTTTTGAAATCGAAGCGGCTTTGCAGGATTTAGGAATTCCTGTAATGCACGATGATCAGCATGGAACCGCTATTATCTCAACCGCAGGGCTTATGAATGCTATGGAGATAAGTGGTAAAAAATTTGAAGAGATTAAAGTTGTTGTAAGTGGAGCAGGAGCTGCGGGTATTGCTAGTGCTAGAATGTATAGAAATTTAGGTGTTAAAAATATCATTCTTGTAGATAGTAAGGGTGTGGTCAATAAAAAAAGAACAGACTTAAATCAATACAAGCTTGAATTTGTAAGCGATACGCAAGCAGATACTTTAAAAGAGGCTATGAAAGATGCGGATGTATTCTTGGGGCTTAGTGCACCAAAGATACTAGATGATGAGATGATTTTGTCTATGGCAAAAGATCCTGTTATCTTTGCCTTGGCAAATCCTATTCCAGAGGTGATGCCTGAAGATGTGGCAAGGCTTAGAAAAGATGCTATTGTAGGAACGGGAAGAAGTGATTATCCTAATCAAATCAATAATGTTTTAGGCTTTCCTTTTATTTTTCGTGGGGCTTTAGATGTGCGTGCGACAAAAATTACTGAAAATATGAAAGTAGCTGCAGCAAAAGCTTTAGCAGATTTGGCAAAATTACCTGTAAGTGATGCGGTTAAAAATGCTTATAAGATAAGCCATTTAGAATTTGGAAAGGATTATGTTATCCCAAAACCTTTTGATGAGAGGGTTAAGGCTGTTGTAAGTACTGCGGTAGCTGCTGCGGCTGTAAAAGATGGGGTAGCTTTGCTTAAGGAATTTGATGAGAAAACATATTTTGAGAGTTTAAAATGAAAAATATTCATCACATATGCCATCCTTTGATAGAGCATAAATTAGGGTTTTTGCGCGATAAAGAAACTAAACCTTTCCATTTTAGAATGCTCATTGATGAGATTTCTACTTTCTTGCTTTTTGAAGCGACTAAAGATTTATGTTTAAAAGAAACACAAATTCAAACCCCTGTTGCTAATGCTAAGGTAAAAAGATTAGATGAAAAGATTATGATATGCCCTATTTTAAGGGCAGCTTTGGGTATGCTTGATAGTATTTTTAGACTTATTCCTGATGCTAGTGTAGGATTTTTGGGTTTTGTTAGAAATGAAAAAACTCTCAAGGCGGATTTTTATTTTCAAAAACTTCCTAAAGATGTAAAAAAACGCACCGCTATTGTTATAGATCCTATGTTTGCTACAGGTGGGACTGCTATAGAGGCTTGTAATTTTTTAAAAAGCCAAGGAGTTAAAAAAATAAAATTTATATCCATACTTGCTGCTTTACAAGGTTTGCAAAAATTTAGCCAAATGCATGATGATGTAGAAGTTTTTGTGGCTTGTATTGATGAAGGTTTAAATGAAAAAGGTTATATTATCCCAGGGCTTGGAGATGCAGGAGATAGAGTGTTTAACACTCTTTAAAAGAGATGATTTTTGGAAAAATTGATTATATTAATCTTTTACCTTTGCATATATATCTTAAGAAATATCCTTTACCTAATGGTTTTAAAGCAAGTATGGAGCATAAAAAAGGAGTTCCAAGTAAGCTAAATAAAGATTTATTTTATAGAAGAATTGATGCAGCTATTGTTTCAAGTATAGAAAGCGCTAGAAAAAAATATAAAAATTTAGATTTGGGTATTTGTGCCAATAAAAGAGTTTTAAGTGTTTTAGTAGAAAAAAATACACCCAATGCTAAAGATCCAAGCTCGGCAACTTCTAATGCTTTAGCTAAGGTTTTAAAACAAGAGGGGAGGGTGATTATAGGTGATAAGGCTTTAAAACTTTATTTACAAGATCCTTCTAGGTATACTGATTTGTGCACAAAATGGCATGAAAAAACAGGCCTGCCTTTTGTTTTTGCTAGGTTTTCATGTGTGCAAAAAAAAGCTTTATATAAACAAATCTTAAAAAAAATTCCAAAAACAAAGATTAAAATTCCTTATTATATACTGCAAAATTATGCCAAAACAAGGGATTTAGATATAAAAGATATTAGATATTATTTAGATGAAATCATATATCATAAAATTTCCACCAAAGAAAAAGCAGCCTTAAAGCGTTTTATAAAGGCTTGCAAGGCTTTAAATCTTACTTAATTAATGCTCAAATTCTCTAAGCTCTTTAACCGTTCCAAGTAAGATTACAACATCACCACCATAAACAGTAGTTGTTTCTAAATCAGGCAATATTTCCCAGTCTGTATTAAGTTTTTTATAGCTAATAACTCTCATATTTTGTGCAATGTGCTTTAATGAATTTCCTGCTAATTTGTCATCTATAGTGATTTTAATAGCACGGATAGTATTAGCCGATAGATCAAAAACCTCATAATCTGCATCTTTGGTTAAAAAATCTTTTACAAGCTTTTTAGCACTTTCTTTTTCAGGATAGATTACTTTTGTAGCCCCAAGTTTGGATAAAATTTGCCCATGAATGTTAGAAGTGGCTTTTGCGATAATATTATTTACTCCTATATCTTTAAGAGCCATTAGAGTAAGTATGGATTTTTCAACATTTTCACCTATGCTTACAATCACGACTTCTACATCATGAAAACCCGCTTCTTTAAGTGCTGAAATATTGGTAGAATCCAAGATATAGGCATAGCTTGGTGAATTTTGTATACTTTTTAAAGCTTCTTCATCTTTATCGGCTATGATTACAGTATGTCCTCCAGCAAGAAGCTCATCTGCGACTACGGATCCAAATTTTCCAAGTCCTATAACCCCGTAACTAAGCTTTTTCATTATTTTAACCTTTATAAATAGATTTTTCCTTTAGGAAATTTGATATGTATCGCTTTATCTTGCTGAAATACAGAAAGTAAAAACGCAAAAACACCAATCCTTCCGCTTAACATCATAATAATAATAATAATTTTGCTTGGATTGCTAAATAAAGCACAAAGCGAAAGATCTCCCCCATCTCCTACCGAAATTCCCACTGTTGCAAATGCTGATGAGGTTTCAAAAAGCAGATGGATAAAATTAAATTCTGATTCTAGCAAAGAAAGGAAAATAACCGCTATAACTATATAAACAGCCGAACCCACTGCTATAATAAATGCTCTTGAAATGATCTCTTGTGGAATTTCGTGGTTGAAAATTCTTACCCTTCCATTGCGAATGCTCCAGTAAGCATAAAACAAAAGCACCACAACAGTTGTGATTTTCATTCCCCCTGCTGTTCCACCCGGTGCTCCTCCGATCACCATAAATAAAGAGCCAAAAAATAAGCTTGCATCATGCAAGCCACTCATATCGAGTGTATTAAATCCTGCTGTGCGGTAATTGATCGCAATAAAATAAGAACTCAAAATTTTATCAAAAAGAGAAAAGCTACCTATGGATTTTGGGTTAGCATACTCTAAAAGAAAGATAATAAGTGTTGAAGAAATGATAAGAAAAAGGGTTGCCATAATAACGACTTTGGTATGTAGGCTTAAATTTTGCAGTCTTTTTCTTTGAAAAAAATACAATTCAACTAAGACAAAATATCCAAGTCCACCAATGATAATAAGAGAAGTAAAGATGAGATTAATAGCTACATCGTGCTTATAGGCAAGAAGTCCATTTTCAAAAATAGTAAAACCTGAATTATTAAAAGCACTGATTGAATGAAAAAATCCAAACCATAAGGCTTTACCAAAATTCATCTCAAGTGCAAAACGCATGGTAAGAAGTATAGTGCCTATAAGTTCTATTGTAAAAATAAATAGTAAAACTTTTTTAAAGAATTTAAAAAGTCCTTCCATGGAAGGATAAAATAAAGATTCTTTAAGTAAGTTTCTACCATTAAAACCTACTTTTTTGCGTATAATCAAGTAAACAAAAAGCCCTATACTCATATAACCTAAGCCGCCAATTTGAACTAAAATTAAAATAATAATTTGTCCTGCCAAGGTAAAATCAACTGCTGTATTTTTAACAATAAGTCCAGTCATACTCACAGCTGAAGTACTAGTAAAAAAAGCATCGATAAAACTAATAGGACTTGTATGAGCCCAACTTGAATGCAAAAGAATAGCGCCAAGTAAAGCAATGACAATATATCCTGCTAGCAAAATTTTAAAAGTTCGTCTGTCTAAGCCAAATTGTTTCAAAAAAATCCTCATTGGTTTTTAATTTTAAACCGACTATTCTATCGGATTAAAACTTTAAGGCAAATAAAATTTTATTTTTATATTTAAACTTAAATTAAAGAAAAAAAAGTATAATTACACTTTATTTTTAAAGATGACTCGGTTGGATAGCTCAGTCGGTAGAGCAGCAGACTGAAAATCTGCGTGTCGGCAGTTCGATTCTGCCTCTAACCACCATCATTTTATTTTTTATTAAAAATGACTTTAATTTCTTCCTAAGTTCTTCATCAAATTTTATTTAAAAATTTATATCATATTATATCTTATATGTTAGTTATAAATTTATTTTTTATATTATTTTATAATGCGATTTTTTTAGTTAAAAAATAAAATTCTAGAAAATTAAAATAAATCATTTTTGTATATTTAAGATTTAAAGTTATGGATAAGTTTTGGTTGCGAAGGGGAGATTTGAACTCCCGACCTTCGGGTTATGAGCCCGACGAGCTAACCACTGCTCTACTTCGCGACAATCAAATTTGTGTTTGAAGTTTAGTTCGTGGATGGGGTAAAGGGATTCGAACCCCTGAATGACAGGACCAAAACCTGTTGCCTTACCGCTTGGCGATACCCCAATATTTAATTTTTAAAAAGTAAAAACGAGATTATAATCAATTTTAATTTATTTGTCAAGCAAATGAAGTTATAATTTTAAAAAAAATAATATTTTAAGGATTATAAATGAAGTTTGTAAGCATTGAACAAGCAATTAAGGATTTACAAGAAGGAAAAATGCTTGTAATGGTAGATGCAGAAGATAGAGAAAATGAAGGAGATTTGATTTTTCCAGCTCAATTTAGCACTAAAGAAAAAGTAAATTTTATGATAAAAGAAGCTAGAGGGGTTGTGTGTGTAGCACTCGCAGAAGAACTTGCAAGAAAATTTGAACTTCCTTTGATGGTGCCCAAAAATACTTCAAATCATGAAACAGCCTTTACAATCACAGTGGATGCAAAAGATGCAACTACAGGTGTAAGTGCTTATGAAAGAGATATGACGATAAAAATTTTTGCAGACGATAATGCAAAAGCGAGTGATTTTGTACGCCCTGGACATATAAATCCTTTGATAGCCAAAAAAGGCGGTGTTTTAGAGCGCACAGGCCATACAGAAGGAACGGTTGATCTTTGTCATTTAGCAGGGCTTAAACAAGCTTGCGTGATTTGTGAGATTGTTAAAGATGATGGAGATATGGCAAGAAGAAGTGATTTGGAAGAATTTTGTACTAAGCATAATCTAAACATGATAGCTGTTTCTGATATCATAGAATATCGTTTAAAAAATGAAAGTCTTATTAAATTACAAGAAAAAAGTGATGCTATTTTAGCAGGTTTTAAAGCACAAAAATTCATTTTTACAGATCATAATAATGCTCAGCATATAGCATTTGCATTTAAAGAAATTCAAAAATGTGAAAATGTTAAATTTCATATTAGCGGAAGTGATTTTGAGCTTTTAACCTCTGATAAATTTTCTAAATTATTAGATCAAATTCGTTTTTTGAGTGAAAATGGAGGAGTGATAGTTTTTATGCAGGGTGAAAAATCAAGTGTAACTCAATTTAAAAATTATGGTATAGGTGCGCAAATTTTAAGATATTTTGGCATAGAAGAGATTAAGCTTATGTCGCAAAGTTGTGATAAGGATTATATAGGCTTAAAAGGCTTTGGTTTAAATCTTAAAATTTGTAATTTTAACTAAAATAAAAGGATATACAATGAATTTAAAAGAGCAGATATTAAATGATATCAAAGAAGCGATGAAGCAAAAAGATGATTTTAAACGCGATACTTTAAGAACGCTAAATGCCGCGTTTAAACAGGTCGAAGTAGATGAAAGAATAGAGCTAAGTGATGAAAGAATTTTAAAAATTATCGCAAGCGAGATTAAAAAGCGCAAAGATGCTATCGAGCTTTATTCTAAAGGTGGAAGAGAGGATTTGGCACAAAAAGAACAAAAAGAAATAGCACTTTTTGAAAGTTATTTACCTCAGCAATTAAGCGATGAGGAATTGCAAGCAGCTTTAAAAGAAATGATTGCAAATTTAGGGGTTAGTTCTTTAAAAGATCAAGGTTTGGTGATGAAAGAAGCAAAGGCTAAATTTGGAGCAAGGGTGGATGGAAAAAGATTAAATGTAACACTTAGAGAGCTTTTAAATTAAAATTTTCAAACTTTTTTATATTTTATCTAAATAAAAGATTGAATTATTGTTATAATTTAATTTTCAAAGGAGGCCTTATGAGAAAAATAAGCGGTTCGGCAATGATTTGCGAAGCTTTAAAAGAAGAGAATGTTAAGATAGTTTTTGGTTATCCTGGTGGAGCAGCCTTAAATATTTATGATGAAATTTATTTGCAAAAGTATTTTAAGCATATTTTGGTGCGTCATGAGCAAGCTGCTGTACATGCAGCCGATGCTTATGCAAGAATGAGCGGTGAAGTGGGTGTAGCTGTTGTTACAAGCGGACCTGGTTTTACTAATACCATCACAGGACTTGCGACAGCTTATAGTGATTCTATACCTTTGGTTTTGATTTCAGGTCAAGTTGCAAATTCATTAATAGGCACCGATGCTTTTCAAGAAATTGATGCGGTAGGAATTTCTCGCCCCTGTGTAAAACATAATTATTTAGTCACTTGCATAGAAGAATTTCCAAGAATATTAAAAGAGGCTTTTTACATAGCAAAAAGTGGAAGAAAAGGTCCTGTGCATATTGATGTACCAAAAGATGTAAGTGCAGCCCTTGGTATTTGGGATTATCCAAAAGAAATTTCAATGAAAACTTATAAGCCTATTTATAAAGGAAATTCAAAACAAATTAAAAAATTGGCTGAAAATTTAGAAGAAGCTAAGCGTCCTCTTTTTTACCTTGGAGGCGGATGTATAGCATCAAATGCGGCTAATGAGATCAGAGAACTTGTTAAGATTACTCAAATTCCAGCCGTTGAAACCTTAATGGCTCTTGGAACTTTAAGAAGTGATGATGAGCTAAATCTTAAAATGGCAGGAATGCATGGAAGTTATACAGCTAATATGGCTTTGAGTGAATGTGATTTATTGGTAGCAATAGGCGCGCGTTTTGATGATAGGATTACAGGTAAAACAAGTGAATTTGCCAAGCATTCTAAAATAGTGCATATTGATATAGATCCAAGTTCTATTTCTAAGATTATCAATGCGCATTTTCCTATAGTTGGAGATATTAAAGAAGTTGTTAAAGAGCTTTTGGAAGAATTGAAAAAAAATCAATTTAAGTCAAATATCCATGAGTGGAGGCAAACTCTTAAGCGTTATGATGAGCTTTATCCTTTAGCTTATGAAGATAGCGATGAGGTTTTAAAACCTCAATGGGTAATACAAGAATGTGCAAAACTTGCTCCAGATGCAAGGATAATCACTGATGTAGGACAACATCAAATGTGGGTTGCACAATTTTATCCTTTTAATTACCCAAGACAGCTTGCAACCAGTGGCGGACAAGGAACGATGGGGTATTCTTTACCTGCTGCTTTGGGTGCAAAGCTTGCGGTAGGAGAAGAAGTTGTTATAAATTTTGTGGGTGATGGTTCTGTTTTAATGAATATTCAAGAACTGATGACAGCTTATGAAAATGGTATTAAAACCATAAATATTATTTTAAACAATTCATTCTTGGGAATGGTTCGCCAATGGCAAAGCATGTTTTATGAAGAGCATTTTTCGGCTACAGATTTAAGCTTGCAAGCAGATTTTATAAAGATAGCTGAAGGTTTTGGATGTGAAGGATATAATATAAAAACAAAAGATGAGTTTCGCACAGCATTCAAGCAAGCTTTAGAGTCCAATAAAACAAGCTTGCTTAACGTATTTATAGATCGCTTTGAAGATGTGCTTCCTATGGTGCCAGCGGGTGGGGCTATTTATAATATGATTTTACCAAAATTAAAGGATAAGCAATGAGACGTGTTTTATCGGTTATAGTTTTAAATGAACATGGTGTGCTTTCTCGTATCGTAGGACTTTTTTCAGGTAGGGGATATAATATCGATAGCTTAACCGTCGCTCCTTTACCAGGTGGAGAATTTTCTCGTATCAATATAGTTACTTTTGGAGATGAGCGTGTTTTTGAGCAAATAGTAAAGCAGTTGCATAAACTTATACCTACTTATAAGGTAATAGAAAGAGATGAATTTATAGAAAAAGAAATGGCGCTTGTAAAAATTCCACTCAGTGAAAATTTAGGTGGACTTGATGCCGTTTTGAAAGCTTATAATGGTACTATTGCAAATAGCAATGAAAATTTTCTTTTCTTGCTTGTAGCTGATGATACAAATCGTATAGAAAATTTTCTAAAAACAATTAAAAAATACAATCCTAGCGACATTGTTCGCAGTGGATCGGTTTTAATGGAGCTTAAATGAGATTAAAAGAAATAGCGGAATTTTTAAGTTTAGAATACGAAGGCGAAGATATCGAAATAACGGCTTTAAATTCTTTATTGAGGGCGAATTTTACCGAGCTTACTTATTGTGATGGTGAAAGAAATATTAAAGATATACCCAACACAGGAGCAGCAGCGATTTTGGTTGCTAAAGAATATGAAAATTTAGTGCCTAAAGATACAAAAGCTCTCATTACTCAAAGTCCGCATTTGTGTTTTGCTTTTTTGAGTAAAATTTTTGCTAAACCTTTATTTAGCAACGCAAAAGAAAAAGTTCAAAATATAGCAAAAAGTGCAAAAATCATGCCAAATGTTTATATAGGCAATAATGTCAATATAGGCGAAAATGTTGTCATTATGGCAGGAGCTTATATAGGAGATAATGTTAGCATAGGCGAAGAAAGCATTATCCATCCTAATGTGGTGATTTATAATGATAGCAAAATTGGCAAAAAATGTCATCTACTTGCAAATTGCGTAATAGGAAGCGATGGATTTGGTTATGCGCACAATAAAAATGGAGAGCATTATAAAATCTATCACAATGGTAATGTTATCTTAGAAGATTTTGTTGAAATAGGAGCTTGCACAACAATAGATAGAGCAGTGTTTGATAGCACTATCATTAAAGCAGGAACAAAAGTAGATAATCTTGTCCAAATAGGTCATAATTGCGATATAGGACAAAATTGCATTATCGTTGCACAAACTGGAATTTCGGGTTCAAGTGAGCTTGGACGCAATGTGGTTATGGGTGGACAAAGTGCAACGAGCGGCCATTTAAGAATAGGGGATTTTAGCACTATTGCAGCACGCGGTGGTGTGAGTAAAAATCTTGAAGGCGGTAGGGTTTATGGGGGTTTTCCTATAATGCTTCAAAAAGATTGGCTTAAACTTCAAGCAAAAATTGCTATGAAATTTAAAGAATAAATTTATAAAATAAGCATAGCATCGCCATAAGAGTAAAAACGATATTTTTCTTTTATGGCAATATCATAAAGCTTAAGACAATTTTGCCTGCCTATAAATGCTGAAACCAACATAATCAGAGTTGATTTTGGTAGATGAAAATTAGTTAAAAGATAGTCCTGTCTTAAGGGCGGATTGTGAGGATGCAAAAAAAGATCGCAAAAGCCTTGGTTTTGTTTGGTTCTTGCGTAGTATTCTATAGTCCTTGTTACTGTAGTGCCTACGCCTAAAATCTTTTTTTGGGAATCAATCACTTCACATGCCTTTTTAGGAATATCAAAAAATTCACTATGTATTTTGTGATTTTCTAAATTTTCACATTCTACACTTTTAAAAGTTCCTGCACCAACATGCAAAGTTAAATGATAAATTTCATGTCTTTTTTTTAAATTCTCAAGCATATTTTCACTAAAATGTAAGCTAGCTGTAGGAGCTGCTACTGCCCCTAAATTTTTAGCAAAAATACTTTGATAATCTTCTAAATCACTTTTTTCATCACTTCTTTTGATATAGGGAGGCAAGGGCACATGTCCTATTGTATCAAGGAGTTCATAAAGCTTGAAGGTATTTAAAACTTCATCATTTTGAAAAAATTGCACCTTGCGTAAGCCATCATCTAAAAGTTCTATAACCTTGGCTTTTAAATTTTGTTCAAAAGATAAAATTTCATCTTTTTTAACACGCCCTTTAATTTGTGCTAAAAAAAGCGAATCTTGTGAATCTAAACAGGGTTGATGTAAGAAAAGTTCTATTTTTCCACCGCTTGATTTATTTCCATAAATTCTTGCTTTAATCACCTTGGTATCATTAAAAAAGAGAGCACAATCAGGTAAGAAATCTTGTAAATTTTTAAAAGTAGTATGAGAAATTTGATTATTTTTTCGCTCAAAAACTAAGAGTTTAGCATCTTCTTTAGGATGCACAGGATAAGTAGCTATAAGTTCATTGGGTAAGGTATAATCATAGCTTGAAAGAAGTAAATCTTTCATTTATCGCTTTCTTCTTTTTCTTCATCTTTTGGAGCAGGATTTACTTTTTGAACGATTAAAATAGAAAGTCCATAAAGTCCGCAAAGTGGTCCAGCCATTAAAAATTGAGATAAGACATCAGGTGGAGTCATAAAGGCTGAAAATACAAAGATAGCTAAAACAGCTATGCGAAAATGGCGTTTTAAGAAACTATCATCAATAAGTCCAATTTTAGCAAAGAAAAATGCTATAACAGGCATTTCAAAAGCCAAGCCAAAAGCAACAACTACTTTTGTAAAAAAGTCCACATAAGTTCCTATGGTGATTACAGGATTAAAATCTTCACTTAAACCAAAATTGATTAAAAATTTAAAAGCCAAAGGCACTACAATAAAATAGCAAAAGCAAGCCCCTAAAGCAAACATAATGCTTGCAAAGCTTACAAAAGGTACTACAAGACGCTTTTCATTATCATAAAGACCTGGAGCTACAAATTTCCAAAACTGCCAAAAAATAACAGGTAAAGAAAAGATAAAAGCAGCAAAAAAGCTTACCTTCATAGCTGTAAATAAAGCCTCTTGAACTTCGATAACATTGACATGTTTAGCTATTTCGGGTAAAGCTTGAATAAGAGGTGCTTTTAATACATCTAAGATATAGCTACGAAAAGCAAAACATACTATAAACATTACAATCACACAAGCAACGCTAATAAAAAGACGCTTTCTAAGTTCTATTAAATGGGGTCTTAATTCTTCAAACATTTATTTTTCTACTTTTTCTTGATTTTCAAATGGATTGAGTTTGGGTTTTTGATTTTCATTTGGATTTTGTTCGTTTGGGCTAGGGGTGGAATTTTCTCTGCTATCAAAAGTCAAATCCACTTTAGTTTTATCCAAAATATCTCTTTTTAAATCATCAAATTCTTCAAAACTAAGTTTTTTACGGATGTTTTCATTTGCACTTGAAAATTCATCTTTGTATTTTTTAGCTTCTTCCTTTAAATCATTGATACGAACTTCTTTTTCTATGCTTGATTTTGCATCATCGATATTGCGTTTTAAAGCCTTTAAAATTTTTGCTATTTGCACTATGGCTTCAGGAAGTTTATCAGGCCCTAAAACTAAAATTGCTACTATTAAAATTACAATAATTTCACCAAAACTCATAAACAATACTCTTAAAAATTTGAAATTTTATAAAAGGAACATTTTACTTAAAAAAGTTGAATTTAAGATGAGAGATATAAGGCAAGCTCATCGCTAATTAAAAAATTAAGATTATAATAACGCCCTTTTTCAAATTTGAGCTTTTTTTCTCTTACAAGCAAATTAGCCTTTTCTTTTTGAATTTTACTTAATTTGCATTCTTTAATACCCACTATACTTCTTAGTCCTAAAAATAAATGTTCTAAATTCAAATCTTCTTGATTTAGTTTTTCAACATCTCTAAATATAGGGTTTTGAAGATAGGATTTTAAATTTTTAGCCGTATAAAAACGCTCATTTTTATAGCAACTTACCGCACTCAAACCACAACCTAGATAATCCAAACCCTTCCAGTAGGCTAAATTATGTTTGCAAATTTGGGCATTATTTTTAGCAAAATTGCTGATTTCGTATTGTAAAAATCCAAGATTTTGAAGTTCTTGGATGAAAAATTTCATTAAATAGGGTGCGTTTTTTTTAAAATGTTCCTTTTTTGCAAAAGCACTCAGTGGTTCTATGGTAAGATTATAAGCACTTAGATGAGTGATTAAATTTTTAATTTGTTTTAATTGTTCAAGTTCAAATTCAAGCATTTTTTTATCGTCTAATTTTGTATCATAAATCAAGTCTAAATTAATCTTTTTAAATCCCAATTTGTTCACATTTTCTAATGCTTTAAAAATCATTTTTTGATCGTGAATTCTTCCTAAAAATTCCAGCTTTTTAGGATGAAAGCTTTGTGCTCCAAAAGAGATACGATTAAGCCCTAAATTTTTCATTGTTTTAAGCCATTCTATATCGGCTGAATTGGGATTGGCCTCGCTTGAAAATTCTATATTTTTACTTAAAAAAGGTTCTAAAAGTGTTAAGATCATTTCAAAATTTTTTGCACTAACAGCACTTGGGGTGCCTCCTCCTATAAAGAGGGTTTTAATGCTGTTTTTTTTAATATTGAATTTTTCCAAATGAAAGGAAATATCTTTATACAAAGCCTCAAAATACTTATTTTCATAATCATGTTTTTTTAGACTTGTAAAAGCACAATAATGACATTTGCTTTCGCAAAAAGGAATGTGAATATATAAATGCATAAAAACCTTAAATTTTATAATGTTATTTTTTTATTTTAATGAAAATTTGATTTCATTTAGGTTAAAATTGTAAGCTTAAAATTGAAGGAAAAAAGTGGAAAAAGAAAAAAAGTATAGACCTAATGTCGCTGCTATTGTTTTATCAAGTGCTTATCCTTTTGAGTGTAAGCTTTTTATAGCCAAAAGAAGCGATATGGATAATATTTGGCAGTTTCCACAAGGTGGTATCGATGAGGGAGAAGATCCTAAAAGTGCTGTATTAAGAGAGCTTAAAGAAGAGATTGGCACAGATGAAGTGGAAATCATAGCTGAGCATCCTGAATGGTTGAGTTATGACTTTCCAGAAAAGGTTGCAAAAAAAATGTATCCTTACGATGGGCAAAGCCAAAAATATTTTTTAGTGCGATTAAAACACGGTGCTAAAATTAATATTAATACAAAACATCCTGAATTTGATGCTTATCAATTTGTTGGGGTAAAACAAGTGTTTGAAACCATAAATCATTTCAAGAGAAATATTTATGTTAAAGTTATTAAATATTTTGAAGAGAAAGGTTATATTTAATGCTTATAGTTCAAAAATATGGCGGAACAAGCGTTGGCACTTTAGAACGCATTGACGCAGTAGCAGAGCGTGTTATAAAAAGTGCAAAAGAGGGACATCAGCTTGTGGTTGTAGTTTCAGCGATGAGTGGAGTTACAAATACTTTAATAGAGCAAGCAGAATACTTTAGCAAAAATCCTAATGGCAAAGATATGGATATGCTTTTAAGTAGCGGAGAGCGTGTAACGAGTGCTTTATTGTCTATTGCACTGAACGAAAGAGGATACCCTTCTCTTGCTTTTTCAGGAAGAAAGGCAGGCATTGTTACAGATAGCGTTTCTACAAAGGCTAGAATTTCTTATATTGATACTCAAGAAATTACCAAGGCTTTAAACGAAGGAAAGATAGTTATTGTAGCGGGATTTCAAGGAGTTGATAAAGAGGGTGATGTTACAACTTTAGGGCGTGGCGGAAGTGATTTGAGTGCAGTTGCTGTTGCAGGAGCTCTTAAAGCGGATTTGTGTGAAATTTATACCGATGTGGATGGAGTTTATACTACAGATCCAAGAATCGAGCCAAAAGCAAAAAAACTTGATAAAATTTCTTATGAAGAAATGCTTGAACTTGCTAGTTTGGGGGCTAAGGTTTTACAAAATCGCTCGGTTGAACTTGCAAAAAAATTAAATGTAAAATTAGTTACTAGAAGTAGTTTTAATGATAATGAGGGTACAATGATAACAAAAGAAGATGGAATGGAACAAGCTTTAGTTAGCGGTATTGCTTTAGATAGAAATCAAGCAAGAGTAACTTTAAGAAATATAGAAGATAAACCAGGGATTGCAGCTGAAATTTTTTCTGTTTTAGCGGATGAAAATATCAATGTAGATATGATTATACAAAATGTCGGAGTAGATGGAGCTACAAATTTAGGATTTACCGTGCCTCAAAACGAGCTTGATTTGGCAAAAAATGCTATGCAGAAAATTTTAGGTTCTAAGACAACTATAGAAAGTGATAGTGCTGTGGTTAAGGTTTCTATAGTGGGCGTGGGTATGAAATCACATTCGGGTGTAGCAAGTAAAGCCTTTAAAGCTTTGGCGGATGAGGGTATTAATATAGGTATGATTTCTACAAGCGAGATTAAAATTTCAATGATTGTACATGAAAAATATGGCGAGCTTGCGGTAAGAGCCTTGCATGAGTGCTATGGACTTGATAAATAAATGAGCGATTTTTTAAGTTTTACACTTGAAAATATCCGCAATGGCGGAACATTTATGGCTTGGATGGAGTCTCGTCGTTTAGAATGGGCTCCTTTAATGGCCGCAAGATTAAAATACCTTTTAGAGGGGCGAACCTTTGTTTTAATGTGTGATGAACAAAGGGCTTGGTATGAAGAATACTTTTTAGCAAATATAAATTCTAAAACTACTCGCCCCATGCTTCCTTTTGTGTCTTTAAAATCTTTATGTAAAAAAAAGATACAAAATATCGAAGATATAGCCTTGCTTAATGATTTGCTTGATATTTCGTTTCCTAATGGCTTTATTTATTTTTATATAGGAAGTGCAAGCGATAAGAAATCATTAATCGCTAAATCACGCGACGATAGTCTTTTATGGCTTTTTGATGAGCAATTGCAAGATAGTTTTTATTTGAATTCCAAAGATAAAGATTTGGATGTTAAACTCATCACTCTTTATAAACTTTTTGATACGAGTTTGGATGCGATTTTATTTTCCAAAGTGAGTCTTTAGTGTTTGTAAGTAAAATTATCATCACTGATGATTTTGATGGTATTAGAGCTGAGCTTTTAAAACAATTTCATCCTAATTCTTTGCGTTTTATACCTAAAGAAGTTGCAAGCGAGTTTTTAATCGATGATGCTAAAGCGGTTGAAAAGGAAAGTTATATCGCAGAAACAAGTGAAAAAATCATTGTTTTAATGGCAAATTCTTTTAGGATAGAAGCTCAAAATTTTTTACTCAAGCTTCTTGAAGAGCCGCCAAAAAATATTAAATTTCTTATCGTAGTTCCTTCTAAAAATTTACTTTTGCCTACCATAAAATCACGTCTTATTTGTGAAAAGCGCAACAAAATAAAGGCTAAAAATACTTTAAATTTAGAACTTAGTAAAATGGATTTAAAGACTTTGTTTGAGTTTTTACAAGAAAATGAAAATTTAGATAAAGTGGAATTAATGGAAAAAATCGCATTGATTGCAGAAGAAAGTGTTAAATTTAAAGATTTTAATGCCGATGAGCTTGAATTTTTTTATGAAAGCTATGAGCTTGCAAAGTTAAATTCCAAAAGCTCTTTGATACTGGCTACGCTTTTATTAAACTATTATACAAAGAATGAAAAATGAAATTTTTTAAAATCAATCCAAACACTGATTTTAACTTGCTTTGCTCTTTTATAAATCCTCATAAAATGGGGCAAAAAATTATGAGTGAAAAAACTCAAATTCATTTTATTTTGATTAAAGATATAGCTACTCCTGCGGCAAATATTTTAAAACAAGATGCCTTAAGGGTGGGAGCTGAGCTTATAACACACAAGGAAGTCATCACTGCTAAAATCACACATTCTAATGCACTTTTAATGGCCACAAAAGAACAAATTCAAAAACTTATAAACAAAGAAAAACTTCAAGATTTTGGGCTTAAAAATTTAGCTAGGTTTTTAGAAAATGATTTTTCAAAACCAAAGCAAGCAGAGCTTATGGCGGTTATAAATGTCAATGAAGATAGTTTTAATGCTGATTCTAGGGTGAGTTATAAAGATTTTGAAGAAAGATTAAATGAAATTTTGGCCTTAAATCCCGAGTATATTGATATAGGAGCGGTAAGCTCTAGGCCAAAAAGCGTGTATTGTGGCAAGGAAGAAGAGTTTAGATATTGTGGCAAGGAAGAAGAGTTTAGAAGACTTAAAAATGTGTTGGATTTAATTTATGATAAAAATTATTATGAAAAAGCCATTTTTAGTTTGGATAGTTTTGATGAATATTGCTTAGAATACGCTTTAAACAAAGGCTTTAAATTTATCAATGATATCAGCAGCTTAAGAAATCTGAATTTAGCTAAACTTGCAAGCAAATACAATGCAAAATACTGCCTTATGCATATGCAAAATGATCCTTTAACCATGCAAGATGATCCAAGATATGATGATTTGCTTGATGAAATGAGTAGTTTTTTTAAAGAAAAACTTGAAATTTTAGATACTTTAGGAGTGAAAGAAAGCATTTTAGATGTGGGAATTGGCTTTGGCAAAAGTGCAGAACACAATATGATTTTAATCAAGCATTTAGAACATTTTTTGCAATTTAAAAAGCCCTTGCTTATAGGAGCAAGTCGCAAAAGTGTGATCAATGCGTATTATGAAAGTGAAGTTAAAGATCGCTTAGCGGGGACTTTGTATTTGCATTTAAAGGCTTTTGAAAATGGCGCGAGCATTATAAGGGTGCATGATTTATATGAGCATAAACAGCTTTTTGCAATGGCAAATGCGATGCAAAGCATAGGAGTTTAATAATGAATAAAAAATTATACTTAGAAAAGGAGTTTAATAATGAATAAAAAATTATACTTAGAAAATATTGGAATTATAAAAGAGGCAAGTATTAATTTAGAAGGTTTAAGTATTATAGCAGGTGAAAATGATACAGGTAAAAGCACTGTGGGTAAAATTTTAATGGCCTTAATTAAAACACATAATATGAGCGAGTGGAAAACAAAAAAATCTAATAAAGTTTGGATAAAAGAAAGAGCTTTTGATAAGCTTATGGATTTAATATTTAATGGAGAGTTAAAGAATAACGGGAAGATAATATTAAGCAAAGGCCAAAATATTATTTATGAGGCTTGCATTGAAAGAAATAGATGTGCTAGTTTTAAAAGCAAGGGTCAAGATTATGTCGATTGTACTTTTATACAAAGTCCTTTAGTTTGGGATTTGTTTGATTTTTTTACAAAAGTGCGTCTTGCGAACGATAATGCTAGAGTTTATGGTGGAGGATATGAGCTTTCTTATCCATATTTGCTTTGGGATTTATATCAAAAAATAGGGTTGCAAAGACCATTAAAAAAGTTTTTGGATTTTAAAGAGCTTAAGGAAGAAATAGTAGAGATTATCAACGGCCATTTCTTACAAAACAATAAAGAAGTTTATAAATTTTATAGAAATAATAGGGAAATTTCTATAGAGAATGTTGCGACAGGTATTAAACAGTTTGGTATTTTGCAAACTTTGATTAACAATCATCGTATTACTCCTCAAGGTTTTTTAATTTTTGATGAACCAGAAAATCATTTACATCCAACTTGGCAAATTTTGTTTGCTCAAATACTTATTAAATTATCAACCAAGAATATTCCTATACTTATAAATACTCACAGTCCTTATGTTGTCGAGGCGATTTATAAATACGGTATACACTATAAAGCAAGAGTAAATTTTCATGTAAGTTTAGAGTCTAAAATAGAGCAGGTTGAAAATAATGAAAAAACTATGGAATTAATTTTTGAAAAGCTTAATAAGCCTTTTCAAACTTTTGATGAACTGGATATTAAAAATGGCTGATTTTAATATTTTTAAAAATAAATATAAACAATATGAGGATACTCTAAAAAATACTAGTTATGATAAAACTAATAATGAATATTTATGTTTGAAAGAAAATACGGTTATAAATTTTGAAAATTTAAGTTTAAGCTTAGAAAATAATAAAGGCGTGAAAAAAGTAGATGCATTGTTTTGTCAAGCTGATAAGATTTTTTTAGTTGAATTTAAAAATCAAAAACAAAGCAATATAGAAAAACAGGAAATAGTGCAAAAATTTGAAGATAGTGTTACTTTACTCAAGAGGCTTTTTCAAGAAAATAATATAGCTTTTAAAAATTATATTATTAATTTATATCTTGTAATAAAAGATGGTAACAATTATCAAACATATAAAAACCGCCAGAAGGGAAGCGAAATTGAGCATGCTATTAAAGCACGAGATTCTTTAAAAAATTTTGAAATAAAATGCGCACCTAGAAAATCTTTTTTACCTATATATGAAAAAATTTTTAGTGCAAGATGCGAAATATGACAAAAAAAGAGTACTTAGAAAAAGTTGCCTTGGCTGCTTCTTGGATGAGGGCGTATTATGAAAAGGATGAGCCTTTAGCAAGTGATGCAGAATACGATGCTTTGATTAGAGAATTAAGAGCTTTTGAAGAGCAAAATGAAAATGAAATTTCTCCTGATTCTCCTACGCAAAAAATAGCCCCTACTATACAAAGCGAATTTAAAAAACTTGCTCATTTAAGTCGTATGTGGTCAATGGAAGATGTTTTTGATGAGAGTGAGCTTAGAGCATGGGCAAAGCGTGCAAGATGTGAAGAGAATTTTTTTATAGAGCCTAAATTTGACGGAGCAAGCTTAAATTTGCTTTATGATAATGGTAGACTAATAAGCGGTGCGACAAGAGGAGATGGGGAAATAGGTGAGGATATCACGCTTAATGTGCTTGAAATCGACAATATCCCAAAAACTATAAACTATAAAGAAAAGATAGAAATTCGCGGCGAAGTGGTGATTTTAAAAGATGATTTTGAAAAAATCAATGAAAAAAGAGCCAGTCTAAACCAAAGCTTGTTTGCAAATCCACGCAATGCTGCAAGTGGGAGTTTAAGGCAGCTTGATACAAGTATCACTAAAGAAAGAAATTTGAAATTTTATCCTTGGGGAGTAGGGGAAAATACCTTAAATTTTACCAAGCACAGCGAAGTGATGCAATTTATCAGAGAGCTTGGTTTTTTAAAAGATGACTTTGTAAAGCTTTGTGCAAATTTAGATGAGGTTTTAAAAGCTTATAACGAGCTTTTAAGCCTAAGAGATAAAAAGCCTATGATGATGGATGGAATGGTAGTAAGAGTAGATGATCTTGCGCTTTGCAAAGAGCTAGGTCATACTGTGAAATTTCCAAAATTTATGGCGGCTTTTAAATTTCCAGCCTTAGAAAAAACTACGCGTTTAATAGGGGTAAATTTGCAGGTTGGAAGAAGCGGGGTTATCACTCCTGTGGCGGTTTTAGAGCCTGTAAATTTGGATGGAGTTATCGTAAAATCTGCCACACTTCATAATTTTGATGAAATTGCAAGACTTGATGCAAAGATCAATGATTTTGTAAGCGTGATAAGAAGTGGTGATGTGATACCAAAAATCACTAAAGTTTTCAAAGAGCGTAGAGATGGCTTAGAGCTTGATATAGCTAGACCTCAGTTTTGCCCTACCTGCAAAAGCGAACTTTTAGATGAGGGAACTTTGATCAAATGTCAAAATATTGATTGTGAAGATAGGCTTGTAAATTCTATCATTCATTTTGTTTCTAAAAAATGTTTAAATATTGACGGGCTTGGAGAAAGTATAGTCGAACTTTTATTTAAAGAGAGAAAAATAACCACTCTTGAGAGTATTTTTCATCTCAAATTTAGTGATTTTGAAGGCTTGGAAGGTTTTAAAGAAAAAAAGATCAATAATATTTTAAATGCTATTGAGCAAGCAAGGGATTGTGAGCTTTTTCGTTTTATCACTGCTTTGGGGATCGAGCATATTGGAGAAGTGGCTGCTAAAAAGCTAGCTTTAAGTTTTGGTAAAGAATGGCATAAACAAAGTTTGGAAGCTTATGCAAATTTAGAAGGTTTTGGTGAGCAAATGGCTCTTTCTTTGTGTGAGTTTTCTCGTGTAAATAGTGCAAGAATTGATGAGTTTTATAAGCTTTTAAATTTAAAAGAGCAAAAGGTGCAAATTCAAGAAGATAGTGTTATTTTTGGCAAGACTTTCGTGATCACAGGCGCGCTTTCACGCCCTAGAGATGAGTTTAAAAATCTAATAGAAAGTCTTGGAGGTAAGGTTAGTGGATCGGTTTCTAAAAAGACTGATTATGTGCTTTTTGGTCAAGAAGCAGGTTCTAAACTCGACAAGGCTCAAGAGCTGGGTGTAAAATGTATTGATGAGAATGAATTCAATGAGCTTATTGAAAAATAATATTCAGCTATTTGTTTTATTGAGTATTTTTGCATTTTTATTTTTTTGGCAAAAATTTGCTTGGGTTTCGCTTTTTTTAATCCCTATTTTTTTAGCATTTTTTTTGGAATTTTTTTATTTTTTAAGGCTTAGAAAAAATATCATAAAAGAAGCAACGATGATTAAAGATAGTTTGATTTATCGTGTGAGTGCGGGAGATTTTTATATCTATAGCTTGAGTTTTTTTATGGCCTTGTTTGCACTTGCTTCTTTGTTTTTAAATTTGATCAGTTTTGAAAAACAAGATGGATTTTTTTTGTTTGTACTCTTGCCTTTATTTTTATTTTTTTTCAAGCAAAAACTTCAGTTGCAGTTTTTAGATAATGCTTATAATGATTTTAGAATAATCATTTTATCAAGCTTGATTTTAGCTTTGTTATATGCGATTTTTAATGGGGTGGTAAATCCTATACAAAGTTTTAATCTTGAAGATTTTAATCAAAGTATTATTTATTATAAAAACTCAAAGTTTTTTATTTTTGATTTAATTTCTCAAATTTTAACACTTATAAATGCTTTAAAAGAATATTTTTTATATTCTTTGGGGCTTTTTTGGTTTAGGGTTTTAAATTTTATTTTTGATTTTATTAATTTTTTTATTTTTTGCTCCTTTGTGGCCTATCTTTATAATTTTGCTTTTAAGGCAAAAAAGAAAACTTATGTTTTTGTCTTTTCATTTTTTATAACTCTAGCTTCATTTTTTATCATAGAGGATAAAAACCAAAATCCAAAAGCTTATCAAAAAGAGCTTGTTTTGATGATGAATAATCTTTCTTTTTTAAAAGAGCAAAATTTAAGTATGCTTCAAAATGATAAAGATAGACTAGTTAAAAATTTAAAACAAGTGCAAGAACTTTTGGATAAAAATGCCTTTGAGATAGGAATTTGGTGGTTTTCCAAAGAGAAAGAAGAATTGCAAAAAGCCTTAAATGAAAGTCTTCAATGAGATATGATATTTTTGTAGCAAAGCGTTTAAATCTTAGCAGAAATAAAGCTTTGGAATTGATAGAAAATGAAGAAATTTTACTTAATTCCAAGCCTTATAAAGCTTCTTTTGATGTGCAAAATTTGCTTAAAAATAAGATAGCAGATCAAGAAGAGCTTTTAAATTCTAAAGAATTAAATTTAGAGCTTTTAGGCGAGCTTTATGTTTCTCGCGCGGCTTTTAAGCTCAAATATTTTTTAGAAAATCATAATATCAATATAGCAAATAAAACCTGCCTTGATATAGGTTCAAGTACGGGTGGTTTTGTGCAAATTTTATTAGAACACAAGGCTTTAAAAGTAAGTGCTTTAGATGTGGGTGATAATCAACTCCATCCTAGTTTACGCGATGATAAAAGGATTGAAATTATTGAAAATACAGATTTAAGAACTTTTAAAAGCGAGCAAAAATTTGATTTCATCACTTGTGATGTTAGTTTTATTTCTTTAGCTTATTTGCTCTCGTATATCGATAATTTAGCTTTAAAGGATATAGTTTTGCTTTTTAAGCCTCAATTTGAAGTTGGCAAGCAAGCAAAAAGAGATAAAAAGGGTGTTTTAAAAGATGAAAAAGCCGTGTTTAAAGCTATGAGAGAATTTGAAAATGCTTGCGCGCGTTTAGGTTGGATCTTGCAATGTTGTGAAGAGTCTAAAATCAAAGGAAAAGAGGGCAATATTGAATATTTTTACTACTACACTAAAAAATAATATTAAAACTTTAGCCATAGGATGTTTTGATGGAGTTCATTTAGGACATAGAAAACTTATAGAATGTTTAGATGATTCTGGAGCTCTTTTGATTATCGATAAATTTAAGGGTAAAAAACTTTGTACCAATCAAGACAAAGCATTCCTAGCTCAAAAAGAGATTATAGAGCTTGATTTTGAAAACATCAAAGCTTTAGATGGTAAGGATTTTTTACAAGCTTTAAAAGAAGAATTTGTAAATTTGGAGCGTATAGTTGTAGGTTTTGATTTTTCTTTTGGAAAAAATAGAAGTTATAAGGCAAAAGATATAGAAGCCCTTAGTGGGATTAAAACAACGATCATAGATGAATTTAAGCTAGATGGAGTAGGTGTTCATGCAAGCTTGATTAAAGAGTATTTGACGCAAGGTGATATCAAAAAGGCAAATTCTTTTTTGGGGCGAAATTATGCAATCAAAGGCAAGCTCATAAAGGGTCAAGGGCTTGGCTCAAAAGAGCTTTTTGCAACTTTAAATTTAGAATGCGAGGAATATTTTTTACCTAAAAATGGCGTTTATGCTAGCATCGTGAGTTTTCATGATAAGCGCTATAAGAGTATAAGTTTTGTGGGTGTGCGCTCTAGTGATATGCAATTTGCCATAGAAAGTCATATTATAGAAAAATTTGATGAAAGCTTAGCTATAGGAGAAGTTTTGGAGCTTGAATTTGTAGAATTTCTAAGAGAAAATCAAAAATTTAACGACCTTGCCCAACTTAAAGAACAAATTTCAAAAGATATAAATCAAGCTAAAGAGTGTTTAGGATAAAAAATGAAAGATGAACTTTTTAAAGAAAAGCTAACCAAACAATTTGAATTTGATAAGAGTGTCGCAAGTGTTTTTGATGATATGATTAATCGCTCTGTGCCTTTTTATAGGGAAAATTTAGAACTTTGTGCAAATTTGATAAAAAAATTGACTAAAGAGGGAGCAAAGGTTTGTGATTTGGGTTGTTCTAGTGCGAATTTTTTAATTTTTTTAGCCAGCTTAAGAAAAGATCTTAAGCTTTTTGGTGCGGATAATGCACCTTCTATGCTTGAAATCGCCAAATCAAAAGCACAAGCTTATGGCTTAAATATAGAATTTTTTGAAGCGAATTTGTGTGATTTTGTTTTTTTTCAAAGTGATGTATTTGTAGCTAATTATACTTTGCAATTCATCCGTCCGCCTAAAAGACAAGAACTTGTTAATGAAATTTATAAGAATTTAAACAAAGGTGGTATTTTTATCATGAGTGAAAAAATTCTTTATGAAGATGCTTTTTTGTCTAAAAATATGATAGAACTTTATGCAGATTATAAAGAAAGACAAGGTTATTCTAAAATCGAAATTGCAGCCAAAAGGGAGGCTTTGGAAAATGTTCTTATCCCTTATAGTGAAAAAGAAAATTTAGATATGCTTAAGAATGCAGGATTTGAAAAAATAGAAAGTGTTTTTAAGTGGGTTAATTTTGAAACCTTTATAGCCTTTAAATAAAAATTATCTTGTTTGTGTATCATGGCCTTCATCCCAATCTTCTTTTGGGATAGCAACGCTATGAGCATTTACACAATCTTGACTGATGATAGATTTCAAACGACATTCATCACTTCTTTTTTTGGCTTCTTCGGGATGAGCTTTGTAGTATTCTACACTTTTGGTTTGTTCACAAGCTGTAAAAAATAAACAAATAAGGGTAAGTAGTATTGCTTTATTCATAGTATTTTCCTTAAAAAGCATAATTAAACTTTTATCACGCTTCTTTTTATCTTAGCAAATTTTTATAAATACAATTCATTATTTTTCCTCATTATAAGAAAAAATGGGTAAGGACCATTGGTATTTGATCGCTAAAAGCCTAGCTGTAACTCCTACAAATAGCGTTACAAGCGTGCAAATTAAAGCATGCAGTTGAAGATAAACCATTAAAGTATAATAAATCGCCCCTGCTATGATTGCGATTCCTGCATAAATTTCTTTTTGGAAAACTAAAGGAATTCTCATGCATAAAATATCTCTTAAAATTCCACCAAAAACACCTGTAATCACTGCTGCAGAGATTGCGATGATAAAGCCATGGTTTTGTTCTATTGCAATTTGTGCGCCAAGTATGCTAAAGACTACAAGTCCTATGGCATCAAGCGTTAAAAATAAACTTTCTAATCTGCTAACAATGCGTGGAATTTTAGTGGCAACAAGAGCACAAAGGCAAATTAAAACAATATATTCAGGATGTTTAACCCAAGTAAGTGGATAATGACCTAAAAGCACATCGCGTATGCTTCCACCTCCTATGGCAGTTACTAAGGCTATGAAAATTACTCCAAAAAGATCCATTTTATGTCTGCCTGCAGCCAAGGCACCTGTCATACCCTCTGCTGAAATTCCTATAATGTAAAGTATGGTTATGGTTAAAGCACTGATTTCCATTCATAGCCTTTAGAATTTATTGCAAGAAATTTTATAATCATTGATTTCTTCGCTCTGGATATTGTTATTGGGTACTTCATAACATTCTTCAAACCGAGAAGTTTTGATAATCTTAACATAAGAACTCGGTATAGCAATGCCATTTTTAATAAATTTAGGATTTTTACCATAAAGTATTAGATTTAGCACTTCAACGCTTTGGAATTTAAAAGCAAGACTTCTTTCTCTTTGTTCGATTTCATTCCAAACCGTTGCATTAACTTGTGCATTTTGTGGAGTGATATTACTCATCAAAAAAACCGATGTTTGTGCTGCTTTACTAAAGCGAAAAGAAGCATTTGAGGCTATATGTCCTCGGGTATAACCACTATTTTTATAATCACTCCAAGTACTGCGGTATTTTTTAGGGATATTTGTGTCATCTTCAAAGCGAGCTCGTTTTTTGATCTGTTTTTCTTTTAGATTGGACGCTTCGACTTTATAGGCTACGGCTTTAGTGCCTTTGAGTTTATAATCATAACAATTGGTATAAAAAAATTTATCCAAAACAACAGAGCAATTTAAAGGATTAAAATAAGGCGCAAAATCTTTATCGGGCTTATAAGCTTCTAAAGCAAAAACATGAAGTGTGAATGCTAATAAAAAGATGATAAGTTTCATTCAAGTTCCTTGTCTTTACTTTTGCAAAGATGGTTTAAAAAACATTCTTTACATAGAGGTTTTTTAGCCTTGCAGGTATAGCGTCCAAAAAGCACCATGGCTTGATGAAGATAGTTAAGATTGTCTTTAAATATGCGTGTTAAATCCTCTTCAGTCGCTTCAGGAGTCTTAGCCTTGCTAAGTCCTAAGCGATGAGAAACACGAAAAACATGAGTATCTACTGCCATGCAGTTTGCACCACACCATTCGATCAAAACCACATGGGCTGTTTTTTGTCCTACTCCTGCTAAGGATTTTAATTTTTCTTCATCCAGTGGAATTTCGGCGTTGAAATTTTCACGGACTGATTGAGCCATTTTGATGAGATTTTGGGCTTTGTTATTATAAAAAGAACAACTTTGTATATAGGTTTTAAGGCTTGATAAATTTGCATTTGCAAGACTTGTGATATCAGGATAAGCTTTAAAAAGCTCAGGGGTGATAAGATTAACCCTTTTATCGGTGCATTGTGCAGAAAGCATCACACAGACTAAAAGTTCATAGAGATTTGAAAACTTTAATTCTGTAGTAGGCTTATCAAAATGTTTTAAAAAAAGTTCTTTGATTTCTGAATTTCTTTTCATTTTTTTATTTTAATTAATTAGCTTTAAACCAAGTTGAGATATAATTGATTTTAATCTATTTTATTAAAAAAGGAAGTCTAAAATGAGAAAAGTTTCTTTAATTGCCGCAGCTTTAATTGCAGGTGTAACTTTAAATTTAAATGCAGCTACTATAGCTACTGTAAATGGTAAAAATATAAGCGATACTGAAGTGAGTGAATTTTTTGCACCGATGCTTAGAGGAGAGGATTTTAAAAGCTTGCCTGATCATCAAAAAAAGGCTCTTTTGCAACAATACATCATGCAAGATTTGATACTACAAGATGCTAAAAAACAAAATTTAGAAAAAGATCCTCTTTATAAAAAAGAATTAGAACGCGCAAAAGATAGCATACTTGTTAATGTTTATCAAGAAAAAATTCTTAATTCTATTAAAGTTGATTCTTCTAAAGTTAAAGCATTTTACGAACAAAATAAAGAAAAATATATCAAACCTGCTGCAGTTCAAGCTAAGCACATTTTAGTATCTAGCGAACAAGAAGCTAAAGATATCATTAAAGAACTCAAAGGTTTAAAAGGTAAAGCTTTAGATGATAAATTTAGCCAGCTTGCTCAAGAAAAATCAATCGATCCAGGTTCAAAAAATCAAGGTGGAGAATTAGGTTGGTTTGATCAATCAACAATGGTAAAACCATTCACTGACGCAGCATTTGCACTTAAAAATGGCACCATTACAACCACTCCTGTAAAAACAAATTTTGGCTATCATGTAATCTTAAAAGAAAATTCTCGTGCAAAAGAACAAATCAAATTTGATGATGTTAAAAAAGGCATTGAAAATGGTTTGAAATTTGAAGAATTTAAAAAAGTGATCAATCAAAAAGGTCAAGATTTGTTAAACAATGCTAAAGTGGAATACAAATAATGGGCTTGTTAGACATCGTAAAAGCAGGGGTTGTTAGCGGAGATGAGCTTAATAAAGTTTATGAATACGCTAAAGCACAGGGTTTTGCTATCCCTGCCGTTAATGTAGTGGGAACTGATTCGATCAATGCTGTTTTAGAAGCTGCTAAAAAAGTAAATTCTCCTGTTATCATCCAATTTTCTAATGGAGGAGCGAAATTTTATGCAGGAAAAAATTGTCCACAAGGTGATGTATTAGGAGCGATTAGCGGGGCTAAGCATGTGCATTTGCTTGCTAAGGCTTATGGTATCCCAGTGATTTTACATACAGATCACGCTGCTAGAAAGCTTTTACCTTGGATAGATGGACTTATAGAAGCAAATGCTGAGTACAAAAAAACTCACGGACAGGCTTTATTTAGCTCTCATATGCTTGACCTTAGCGAAGAGGATTTAGAAGATAATCTAAGCACTTGCGAAACATATCTTAAAAAACTTGATTCTTTGGGAATTTCACTCGAACTTGAACTTGGTTGCACTGGGGGAGAAGAAGATGGAGTGGATAATACAGGTATTGATAATTCTAAGCTTTATACCCAGCCTGAAGATGTAGCACTTGCATATGAAAGACTTGGGAAAATCAGCGATAAATTTTCAATAGCAGCCAGCTTTGGAAATGTACATGGAGTTTATAAACCAGGAAATGTAAGTTTACAACCTGAAATTCTTAAAAATTCACAAAAATTTGTAAAAGAAAAATTTGGCCTAGAAGTTGATAAGCCGATCAATTTTGTTTTCCATGGTGGAAGTGGAAGCGAATTAAAAGATATCAAAGATGCGGTGAGTTATGGTGTAGTAAAAATGAATATCGATACAGATACTCAATGGGCATTTTGGGACGGAGTTCGCGAATATGAAGCAAAAAACCGTGAATATTTGCAAGGCCAAATTGGCAATCCAGAAGGTGAAGATAAGCCTAATAAAAAATACTACGATCCGCGTGTTTGGCTAAGAAGCGGTGAGGAAAGTATGATAAAGCGTTTAGAACTTGCTTTTGAAGATTTAAATTGTATAGGAAGAAATTAAGCCTTTGGCTTAAATCTTCCAAATTTTATTTTAAAGATTTTTTAAATTGCTTGATAACAATCTTTAAAATAGAATTTAGCTAATGGGGTATTAGTGTTATGGATATAAGATCGGATGAAATTTCAGAACTCATTCTACCAGAAAGTAAAGAGAAAAAAGGATATTTGGTTTATTTAAAAATTATTTTTATACCCGCTTTACTTTATGTTTTTATTTTATTGGGTTATTATGATATTATAAATTTTAAAGTCGAATTGCACACTGTTGTTATGATAGGCTTTATTTTTTTCACAGCCCTTGTGTTTGCAAGGCATAGTTCTGAATACGCATACAGCATTTTTGAACAACAAAAAGATGAATTTAAACAAGCCTTAAAAAGACATATTATGAAGCATTTTCTTACTATAGGTAAGGATACAAAATCTAATGCAAATTTTGATGATTTTGCTTATGCTTATGTTAGGGGTGCAAGGAATGAAAACTTTGCTAGTATTGGTGCAGCTATTTTTCCTATGATGGGAATTTTAGGAACTTTTATCAGTATAGCCTTGTCTATGCCTAATTTTAGCTCTAGCGATACAGCAGCCTTAGAGCAAGAGATCGCTCTTTTGCTAAGTGGTGTAGGAACTGCTTTTTATGTTTCAATTTATGGTATTTTTCTAGCTCTTTGGTGGATGTTTTTTGAAAAATTTGGAAAGAGTAAGATCGAGCGTTTGTTAAATCGTCAAAAAAATTCTACAAGTGGATTTTTTTGGACAAAAGAAGAGCTTGATCAAAGATATTTGAGTGAAAGCTTGCAACATTTTGAAAAAATCAGTGCCATTTTTAAACAAGTAAGCAATCAAGATTTTTTTGCAGAGCTTGATCATACTATAGATAGAAAATTTGGAATTTTTCAAGATATGCTCAATGTAGAAGAAAAAGCTATAAGATTGAGTGGGGAGCATATTAAGCAAACTATGGGTGAGTTAAGTAGAGCACAAAGAGATCAAAGAGATCTTGGAAAAATGTATGGCGAAATGCTAAATGGTATAGGAATGCTTAATCAAAATTTAAAAGAAATCAATATGCGAATGTCTGAACAATATAACCGCCTTCTTGATATCAGTAGTGAAAAAATTCAGCATTTTGATAAAACCTTGCTTGCTTTTGATGAAAAAGTAGATCGTTTTGGTAAAAATTTTGAATTATATGAAAAAGCCATTTTAGAAAGTCAAGAAAAAGTTTTTGAAGGTTTTAAAGCAAGTCTTTTTGAGGGTATGCATAAATTTAAAGAAGTTTATGAAGAAGAAAAAAGTATCGATGCGAAAATCAAAATGATGGATAAATTAAAGCAAGAAATTAAGAATTTAAATGAAGAAACAAATGAAGTGATGGCTAAAATAGGTAAATTTCCTAATCCTGCTCAAGAAGAGCAAGATAATATAGAAAATGAAATTCTTTCAAGCGAAAAGATAACTGAAAATACAGAGCAAACCAAAGAAAATCAAAATGATAGCGACACTTTAGATTCTAATAAAAATTTTAATAAAGAAGAAAAAGAAGATAAATGAAAAATGAGCAAGAAGAAGGTAATTTTTGGATAGCCTATGCTGACTTGATGGCAGGGCTACTTTTTGTTTTTATCCTGTTAATAGGTGCTATTGTAGTTAAATACGTTTTAACTCAAAGCGATCTAAGAGAAATTAAAGATAATCTTAACAAACAAGAAGCACGCTTAGAAGAAAGCAAGGAAGAGCTTAGAAATAAAGAAGCTATTGTTTTTAAATTAAGCTCTGATTTAAACAATGCTTCAAGTGCTTTAAATCTTATAAATTCTCAAAAAGCAGAACTTGAAGCAAATATCACTAATTATGAGCAATTAAGCAAAGAGCTTAATTCATCTATAGATAATAAAGATAAGCAAATTTTGATTTTGCTAGGTCAGCTAGAAAAGAAAGATGAAGAAATTAGAAATTTGCAAGAAAGCTTTGATAAAGCAAAAGAAAAGGTTCAAAATTTAAGTTTGATTCGCGAGAATCTAAGTAAAGAGCTACAAGCTAAACTCGATAGCAATATCACCATAGATCAAAAAACAGGTTCTATTTCTTTACCTTCTGAGGTATTGTTTGATAAGGATTCTTATACGCTTAAAAATGAAGCTAAGGCGAGTTTGAGAAAAATTTTAAGTGAGTATTTTAATGCTATTATCAATGATCCAAAGATTTTGTCTAATATTGAAAATATTATCATTGAAGGGCATACGGATAGCGATGGATCTTATATTTATAATCTTGATTTATCCCAAAAGCGTGCTTATGAAGTGATGAATTTTATCTATACTTTTTATAAGGATATAAGATTGCAAAAACTTTTGATGGCAAGTGGCAGATCGTTTTCTGATCCTGTTCTTGTAAATGGAGTAGAGGATAAAGATAAAAGCCGCCGCATAGAGATTAAATTCAGTATTAAAAATGATAATGCTTTAAAAGATGTTGAAAAGTTTTTTGAGTTTCACTAAGAATTTTAAATGCTAATTTCTCCTATAGAAAAAATTCAATTTCAAGGATTTGAATTTTATATCAAGCGTGATGATTTGCTAGGAGAGATCAATGGAAATAAAGCTAGAAAACTTGCTTTTTACCTTTCTCAAAATTATAATCAGAGCCAACGCTTTATAAGTTATGGTGGCATTCAAAGTAATGCTTTAGTAGCACTTAGCATATTTGCAAGTAAAAGAAATTTAACTCTTATTTATGCTTGCGAAAAGATTCCTACTTATCTAAGAAATAATCCTTGCGGTAATTATAAATTAGCCTTGGAAAATAATGTTTATTTTATTGAAAATCATAGCGATAAAGACTTAAAAACATTTGCACTTTCTTTGTGTGAAAAAGATGATGTTTTTATAGAGCAAGGAGTTGCTAATTTAAATGCCGAATCAGGTTATATTCAACTAGCCAAGGAAATAGAAAGTCAAAGTAAAAATTTAGGTTTAGATTTTGATATTTTTCTACCCTCTGGCACAGGAACTTCGGCTGCATTTTTAGCTAAAAATTCCAAATTTAAAGTTTTTACTTGTGCTTGTGTTGGAGATGAGTGCTACCTTAAAACTCAAATTTTAAATCTTATTAAAAATTATGATTTTTCGAATTTAGAAATTCTAAAAAGTGATAAAAAATATCATTTTGCTAAACTTTATCTAGAATTTTATCAGCTTTATAAAGATTTAAAACAAGAATGTCAAATAGAATTTGACTTGCTTTATGACATGCTAGGATTGAGCATAGCCTTAAAAAGAGAATGGAAAAATCCCTTGCTTTATATCCACCAAGGAGGAATTTCTGGAAATTCCTCTATGTTAGAAAGATATATATTTAAATATTGTAAAGATAAATGATTTATTTTTGTAGATGGCTTAAAAGATTTTTACACGCTAAAGAAATGATTTGATAGGTTTCATCAAAATTCCCACTATACCATGGATCAGGGACTTCATCATATCCTAAATGAGAAGCAAAATCAGTGATTTTTAAAAGTTTATTTTGAGTATTTTTATAATTTTTTTGAACATTCTTAAAATTAGAATTATCCATGGTGATTAAAAAATCACTTTCATCACAAAGTGCTTGAGTGAGTTTTTTGCTTGTAAAATTTTGATATTTTATATTTAAGCTTTTAAGTTTATTTTGAGTGCCATAGTGCATATTTTCTCCATCGTGTTCTCCTGAGGTTCCAGCACTGGTTATAAAAAATTCTTTTTCTAAATTTGCTTTTTTAACAAGATCTTTCATAACAAATTCAGCCATGGGGGAACGACAAATATTTCCAAGACATACAAAAACTATCTTTTTCATTTTCATCCTTGAAATTTAATTGAAAATTATAAAAAATATCATACAATAATTTTATGGAAAATTTCAATAGGACTTTATGGGTATGTTGGTTTGGCGTCTTTACTACAAGTATGGGACTTAGTCAAATTGCTCCAATCTTGCCTTTATATATCAAAGAATTAGGACATACAGATACTAGCGAAATCGCATTTTACTCAGGATTAGCTTTTGGAATCACACCACTTGGAATGGCTATTTTTTCACCTTTGTGGGCATATTTGGGTGCAAAATACGGCTATAAAAATATGCTACTTCGAGCAAGTTTAGGAATGTCAGCTTTAACGCTGTGGCTTAGTTTTGCTCATGATGCTATGGAAGTGGTTTTGATACGAGGTTTAACGGGTATTGTATCAGGATTTACCGCAGCAGCTGTTGTTTTTATCGCTGTAATAGCACCCAAAGAAAAAGTAGCTTATGCTTTGGGGACACTTTCTACTGCATCTATCAGTGGGAGTTTGTTAGGTCCTTTATTTGGTGGAGTTGCGGCAGGAATTTTTAGCATTAGTGTAGTTTTTGATTTGGTAGCCTTTTTGCTTGCTTGTTCTTTTGTGACAATTTTTCTTTTTATTCATGAGAGAAAAATTCAAAAAGAAGCAAAAAAAAATACTCAAGAATTTAAAGAAAATAAAAAACTTATTGTTATTATTTTTATCACAACTTTTATCATTCAGTTTGGAACTTTTGGGGTTATGCCTATTTTAAGTCTTTATGTAGAACAAATTTATCAAGGTGAAAATTTGGCTCTTTGGGCAGGTATAGTTGTAGCTGCAAGTGGGATTAGCAACCTTTTCTTTGCGCCAAAACTTGGAAAAATAGCAGATAAAATCGGCCCTAGCAAGGTTATTTTTAGCGCTTTGATATTTTGTGGAATTTGTTTTTATTTACAATCCTTGGCTACCAATGTTTATGCACTTATTTTCGTAAGATTGCTTATAGGAATAGGTCTTGGAGGACTTTTGCCTTGCGTGAATGCTTTGCTTAAAAAAGGTGTTAGTGCTAAAAATTTAAGCCTTGTATTTGGCTTTAATCAAACTTGTCAGTTTTTAGGAAATTTTTGCGGTGCTTTTGGAGGAGGATTGATAACAGCGCATTTTAGTGTAGAACTTGTTTTTGCTTTTATTTGCTGTATTTTTATTTTAAATGCTATAATTTTTTTGATATTTGAAAGAAATTATATTTTTTCTAATCAAGGTTTATAATTCTTTAGAAAGGTGATTTTATGGAACTCATTTTACTTAGTTTGATTGTTATTTTGCTTGTATTTGTCATTATAAAGCAGTTTAAAAATAGCTCTAAAATAGAAGAGAAGGACATTCATATTAGCAATGATATTACCCAACTTAAATCCATAGGAGAGCTTAGTGTTTTTCAAGTCTTTAGTAAAGAAATTGTTACTAAAAAAGATAGTGCTTTTAACGGAATTTGGAAAAGTATTTTGGGTTGGTCTTTAAGCGAAAGACAGATTGCTTTGATTTTTGAATTTGAGATCACATTTTTATATGATTTAAGAGATAAAAATTTTGAAATCATAGTTTTAGATAATGATCATTATAAGATTATTATGCCTGAATGCAAATACAAGCACAGCATTATAGATATGAAATTTTATGATGAAAAAAATGCTAAATTTTTGCCTTTTTTACTGCCTGATTCTATTAATAGCACAGGACTTAGCTTTAGTGAAAATGACAAAAATAAACTTATAAGAGAAGCCAAAGAAGAGGTTAAAGAATTGTCATTAAATCTTATTAGAAATTTAGAAAGTAAAATTCACAAAAGTGCTAGAGATACTTTAGAAGCTATAGCCAAAGGTTTTGGAGCAAAAAAGGTAGAGTTTGAATTTAAGGACAATACTCAAAAGCTAGATATAAACTAGCTTTTTTCTTTTCTTACTTGAGTGATACTTTTTCCACCTAAGCCGTAATTGTCTGTATCGATTTCATCAATGATTACTACGGTTGAGGCTTTGTTTTTGTTTAAAACTTTAGCGAGTAAATCTGTAACTCCTGCGATAAGCTCTTGTTTTTGTTCGCTTGTAGGTTCACCGTTTTCTTTGGTAATGCGTATATTTACAAAAGGCATTTAAAACTCCTTTATATATTTTTTAATAATTTTAAATAGAAAACATTAATACAAGCTTATTAGAAAAGCTCATTTTTTATAAAAATTATTTTGATAATTAATATTAAATTTATAAAAACAAGATTATAATTTAATATCAGTATTAAAATATAAATTCATCTATAGTTTAAATTTATATAAATAAAAAATGACTCACTATCACAAAAGCTGATTAAAATTTGCTAAAAGGATGTCATAAATCTTAAAATGTTTGATTTTTTTATAAATTATATGATTTTTTGTGCTAAAGATCTTTCTAAATTGTTTTTAGGAACTTTAGCTTTATTTTTATTTGCCTTTTTTGGATTTATGTTTTTTATATGCGAAGGTGTGTTTTTATATGTATTACTTTTTTGTGAAATAATTTTATTTTTATATATGCTTTTGGGTATTTTTTACATACGTAATCAAAAATTATTTTATAAAATTTTTGATTATTTTATAGCTTTGCAAAAGTTGTTCAAAAGAAAAATTTAAATTTACAGGAGAGCTTGAGGGTAGGGCTATGGCTTTTAAATGAGGATGAAATTTAGTAAAAAATCGATAAGCACTTTTCCCTGTGGTAAAAATAGCTTGGATTTGTGCTTGAGAAAGGATTAAATTTAAATCATTAGCCTTTGCGTAACTTATGGTTTTATCATCTGAATTTTTAATCTTACAGCTTTGAAGCACATCCCAAATGGCGATATTTTTTTCTTTTAAAAACGCTTGTTGTTTTGTTATATTTTCTAATCTTGTATCAAAAAGTGTTTCTAGTATAGGCCAAAAACGATTTCTTGGGTGCTGGTAGTAAAATCCATCTTCTCTTGATTTTACCGAGGGAAAAGATCCTAAAATTAAAATTTTAGAATCCTTATCAAAAAAGGGTTTAAAAGGATGAGTTAAAAACTCACTCACTCGCATAAATCCACAGAGATTTTGCCATTTTTAATCTCACTTACTTTTACTTTTAAAATTTGATTTTCACTTAAATTGAGATTTTTACTTTTAGAATTATGAAGCAAGCCATCAATTCCATTTTTAAGTTCTATAAAGGCTCCAAAATTCGTGATTTTTTTGACTTTTCCTTCAAATTCTTCGCCGATTTCAAAGTTTGATAGATCTTTTTCTTTAAAGCCTTTTTTATTATTTTTTTGAGAACTTGTGATATTGATAATATAATCTTTTGCGGCTTTAATTTGTTCGTTTTCATTGCCCGCAATTTTTACTTCACCCTTTTCACGATCTAAGTCTATAGAAACACCAAATTTTTCAATAATTTCTTTGATAGTTTTTCCAGCTTGACCTATGATATCGACTATTTTTGAAGGATCAACATTGAAAAGCTCGAGTTTTGGCAATACCTCTTCATTAACAACAATTTCCTTAAGTGCTTCTTCCATGATATTTAAGATATGAATTCTACCTTCTTTAGCTTGATACAAGGCTTCTTTGAGTATTTTTTGATCAATACCGCCCAATTTGATATCCATTTGTAAGGCTGTGATACCGTCTTTGCTACCTGCTACTTTAAAATCCATATCCCCATCATGATCTTCTAAGCCCATGATATCAGTTAAAATAGCATATTGATCGCCTTCAAAAATAAGCCCCATAGCTACTCCTGCTACAAGTTTTAAGCTAGGTACTCCCGCTGCTCTTAAGGCTAAAGACCCTCCACAAACCGTTGCCATAGAACTAGAGCCATTGCTTTCTAAAATTTCACTTACCAAACGGATAACATAAGGATAATTTTCATCTATGCTTGGATAAAGGGCTCTTTTGGCTAAGTTTCCATGTCCTAACTCTCTTCTTCCAGGTGCTTTGATAGGGCTTGCCTCGCCTACTGAAAAACCTGGAAAATTATAATTAACCATAAAGCGTTCATTGATAGGATTTTTTTCGGTTAACACATCAACCATTTGCGCATCATTTTCACTACCTAAAGTCGCCACAACCAAAGCTTGAGTTTGTCCGCGTGTAAAAAGGCAAGAGCCATGTGCATTAGGTAAAATATTTGTTTCTATGGCAATAGGACGCACTTCATTTAAATTTCTACCATCTGCTCTTTTTTTTGTATTTAAAATTTGGCTACGAACGATTTTATGTTTGACTTTTGCTAGGGCATTTAAAATACTTTCTTCATCCCATTTTGTCGCGCTTTCAAAATTTAATATTTTTTCAGCAATTTTATTTAACTCACTCGCTCTTTCACTTTTTGCCATTTGATTGATAGCCTGTACGATTTGATCGTGAAAATTATTTTCTATAAAGGCGAGAAGTTCGAAATTTTCTATTTCATCTTTGAAATTTAAATCGCTTGATTTTTTATGTTTCAAAAAAGCTTCTTCATAAGCATTAGAGCCATTTAATATAGCTTTTTGGGCTAGACTTAGCGCTTCTAAAATTTCATCTTCGCTAAGTTCATTCATGCTTTGTGAAGTTGTTTGGGTTAAAACATCTGCATAAGGAGCTTCGATAAAGATTTCATCTTCTTTTTGATTAGGTAAAGCACGCATTTCTATCATTAAAAGCTCATCTTTAACCCCTGCTACATAAAGATCAAGGGTGCTATTTTTAAGTTCTTCATTGTTTGGATTTAGGACAAATTTTTCTTCTATGCGACCTATGCGAACTCCACAAACAGGAGCTTTCATAGGAATATCACTAAGATAAAGTGCTACGCTTGCTGCATTTAGACTCATAACTTGAAGATCTACTTGAGGATCAGCAGAAAGAACCATTACGACAATTTGTGTCGGGTAGGCATATCCTTTTGGAAAAAGCGGACGCAAACTTCTGTCTATAATGCGTGCAGTTAAAGTTTCTGCATCGCTTGGTTTGGTTTCTCTTTTAACATAGCCGCCTGGGATTTTTCCTGCTGCATAGGCTTTTTCTATATACTGAACAGTTAGAGGCAAAAATTCTTCTTCAACAGGCTTTTCCTCTCTTGCAACCGCGGCTAAAACGACACTTTTTCCTTGTTGCATAAGCACAGCACCTGCAGCTTGTTTAGCTACTTTTTCTATATCGAATACTTCTAAATTACCATTGATTTCTATACTGTATTGCATCATTTGTCCTTTTTTTCCATATAATAAATTTGTCAAACTTTTAAAAATATTTAGCAAATCTCATTCCTTAATTTTAAATTTTACTCTCCGTTTCTGCTAAAGAAAAATCGTATTTAACTCCACCTAAAGGATAGAAGTTAAAAATAAAATAAATACCGCTTTGATTTTTAGCAGTAATTCCCGCACTTGTAAGTTGCGGATCAATTCTTTCTCTATACATTAAAGAATAATTCCAACATTTGCGTTGAAAAGTATATCCAAACTCCCACATATTAGCATGCGCTCTTTGGGTATCAAACCAAATTCCTCCAAACAAATGATAATTTGCATTTGCAAGGTAATTTGCGCGCGTGCCTATAAAACTATATTTTCCATACTCATCGTTTTGATAAGCATGCGAAAAACTCCAATTGAATTTAGGGTTAGGATTGATCTCCATTTGACTGATGATATTTGTAAAACGATCTTGAAGATCAGAGTAAATAATCTCACTATTAAAACTGATATTGTTATTATAATAATAGCTTAATAAATTGCTTATCTCATCAAACTCACCTTGCTTGTTTAAATAATCAATATTAATTCTATGTTTGATTTTTTTTTGACCTTCATTATTGTAAAAGTATTGAGTAGTATAAAAGCCAAGATGTTCCTCTTCTTTGTCAATTTCTTCAAGATAATCTTCTGAAATACTTCCTGATTTGGCTCCTGGAAGAACATATTTTAACCCAAAATTAAGAGTATGAAAAAAATTATCATATGCTTTAGATAAATCAGTATAAAGATTAAAATCGTGCGTATTTCTAAAATAATGCTCATGATCTTTTTGAGGATAATGACTATAGTTTAAAAATGAAGCATAAAAGCGTTCGGTAAAAGTAAAATGCAAGAAGTCATCAAAAAAAGCATTATGATAAGAAATAGGCAAATTTAAATTCAATTGATTTGCATAAGGGCCTACAGGGCGATAAAAATTATGAAAAGATGCATCAAAAGAATAACGCAAGCGTTCATCAAAAAAATTATTCAAAAAACGATGATATTGAAAGCTTGGATATTCTTGTAAGGTATTATCGTTATTTAATGCAGAAGTATCGATATAATACTTTGCATAAGCTCCATAATAATTATTTTCATCCGCTAGAAAATAATTGATTTTTGAAGTAACTAATGAATTTAAATCACGATAATCCCTGCTGCCAAGATTAAGATAATCTATATCATTAAGATAGGTAGCATCTATCCATAAGCCTTCTTGAAAATTATCGCCCAACAGGGTTTTAATTAAATCATTTCTAGCATATTTTAATTCTGCGCCGTAATGACTTTGGTTTTTTAAATTTTCATCATGATAATAGGATGAATTTTCTCTAAAAGCTCCTAAATTTACCTCTCCTATAGAATAAGGAGAGTCGATAAATCTTAAGGTTGAGTAAAGCCCAAAACCACGATCGGTTCTAATTTGAGGATTTAATTCTAGATCCCAATTTTCATAAGGTGCGATATAAATAGGCTGTTCATAATACAAACCTTCGCTGTTTTTTAAGACTATTTTTGGGATTAAAAGTCCGCTTTGGCGGTGGGTATCTGCACTAAAACCAAAATAGGGTAAATAAAATATAGGAAAATCTTTAACATATAATTTTGCATTATATAAATGAACAAAATTATTTTCCCTATTGAGCCATCCTTTAGAAAAGCGAATTTCCCAATCAGGATCTTCGACATTACAACTTGAAACAGCTGAAATTTCGCTTTTGAAAACATTCTCATCTAAATAGCTAGTCTTGCTTTGAAACCATACTTCTAAATTATTATTAGAAAAGAAAAAATTATTAAAATTAGCTTCATTTGAATTTAAATTGATTTTAGCATAGTTTGAATGAGAGCGTTCATTTTGTCCTCTTAATATATTCACATCACCAAAAAGCTCTAAATCTCCGGTTTTTTCATTGTAAATAGCCTTATTGGCAGTGATAAAATAAAAATCTGAAAAAATAATCACATCATCGTTTGCAGTGAGTATATCCCCTTGTTTTTTAGCATCAAGTGCATAGATATCAACTTGAGTGGCATTGAGTAAAGTAAGACTAGCGCTTAAAAATAAAATTTTACGCCACATTAACTACTATTGTCCTTGCTAGATAATCTTCCCAAGTTTTGCGTAAATCATTGCTTAAAGCCCAAGCAAAGCCCAACATAAATGCCATATCGCTTATTTGCCTAACGATTGAGCGTATGCAGCTTTGGTTTAAATTGGGTTTGTCTAATAAGTCTTCATCTAAAATAATGATTTTACATACCATTTTTCCTAAACTTGCCCCATATAAATAAGTAAAAATTGTTTGGTAAGTAATATGAAGCAATAAAAATCCTAAGTAAAAATCGCCCAAAATTTGAGCTGTATCAAATAAATCCTTAGCATTAAGTAATTTATCATAAAAAATAACAAATACAATCAGCGAAAGTACAAGATTATCGATAAAATATGCCAATATCCTTTTATTGAAACTAGCAATGGTAAGATTTTCTCGCTCAAGACGCGTAAGCAAATCTTCTTTCATTGAATAACCTGATGAGCGATATCTTTTCTAAATTGCTTGCCTTTAAAATGAACATTTTCACAAAGCTCGTAAGCTTTTTTCTGTGCCTCTTCTATGCTTGAGCCTGTACCAACGCAAACCAATACACGCCCACCATCTGCCATAAGTTTACCATCTTCTAAACTTACTCCAGCATAAGAAATATGTGTATTTTCAGGAATATTTGTTATAGAAATTTCACTTTTTGGAGAGCTTTTGTAAGGATAGTTTTCACTCGCGCATACTACGCCCACTGCATAATCTTTTTTAATTTTTATCTTGGTGTGTCTTAAACGCTTTTGTGTAGTGGCTAAAATAAGTTCTAAAGGATTTTCAATCAAAGGCATTAAAACTTCACATTCAGGATCACCAAAGCGCACATTAAATTCCAAGACATAAGGCTTATTGCCTACAACCATAATACCTATAAACAATACCCCGCAAAATTCACTGCCTTCTTTTTTCATACCTGCAAGAGTTGGGATAATGATATCTTTTTGTATTTTTCTAAGCAAGCTTTCATTAGCTAAAGAACTCGGAGCATAAGCTCCCATACCACCCGTATTTGGTCCTTTATCCCCATCTAAAAGTTTTTTATGATCTTGTGCAGCAGGTAAAAGCACAAAGTCATTGCCATCACATACCGCAAAAATACTAAGCTCAAAGCCATCTAAAAATTCTTCCACAACGATAAGTTTACCCGCTTCTCCAAAGCTTTCTCCACTTAGCATTTTAGAAGCCTCTTCTATGGCTTCTTCGTGAGTTTTTGCGATAATTACTCCTTTGCCAGCACAAAGCCCATCAGCTTTAACGACTATAGGAGGAGTTAAGCTTAATATAAAGTTTTTTGCTTTTTCTATATCATTTGTGTTTAAAAATTTTGCTGTTTTAATACGATATTTTTTTAAAAAGCTTTTCATGAAAGATTTAGAAGTTTCAAGCATAGCTGCAGCTTTTGTAGGTCCAAAAATAGGAATATTGTGTTGTTTAAAAATATCTACAACGCCTTCAGCTAAAAAACTTTCACTACCCACTATGCATAGATCAAATTCTTTTTCTTTTGCATAAGTGGCTAAAACTACAGGATCTTTAAAATTGAGATTGGTTCCAAGACTTTCGGTAGCACCATTACCAGGGGCAAAGTAAAATTCTAAATTTTCATCCACACGCTTTAGCGCTAAAGCGATAGAATATTCACGAGCACCGCTACCCAAAATCATTATTTTCATTTATTCTCCTTGTATAAAACCCAAACAGCCGCTTAATAAAGATTGACCCCAAAAAGTCAAAGAAAACCGTTAGGCGATTTTTAAAGGCTGTAACTTCTCGCTTCTTTCGAAACTCAAACGACGCCACAGAACACGGTAAATCGCACAATCACAGTTAATAAAAATATGTTGGATCACTTTAAATATCACGAACTGTTTAGGCAAGCAAATTATAGCCTTATTTAGCTTAAAATTCTATGTTTAAATCAGTTTAAATTTGGTTTTTCCTATTTTATCAAAATGTTTTCCTTCTAAAATAATATCTGCTACACTTTCCCATATATGTTTTTCATCGATAAACACTATATCAAAACTATTATCACGCATTAAAGACTGATAATTGACTTTTTTAGGGGCGTACTTTACTATGAAATAAGGATTTTGCGCAAAGGTTTCTATTTTTAATTTACAAAGCAAATCCAAATCCGAAGTCACGACTAAAAATTTTTTTCTTTGTTCTTTGGTAATTTTTTGGATATAAACTAAAAGTTTTTGATCAAAAGGATTAAGCGCTGCTTTGTTTAAGCGACTTAGATAATGCTCTGCAAATGAAAGAGAACAAAAGGAATTTTCTATATTGCTCATTGTAAAATATGAATTTTTAACCCCTGATGATTTTAAGGACAGGTGCCAAATTTTAACATCCATTATCGTAGCACATAAATTAAGACCTGTAATTATTTTTTTAAAGAGTTTTTCGCGTGAAAGCTTGAAAGCATTTTCAAAAATATTATAATTTTTCTTATAAAAATCCTCTTGTATAGCACCCAGTCTTTTAAGGGTTGTTCTATAATACTCCGCTTCTTTTTGAAGTTTTGCTAATTTTTCTTGTCTTGCTTTGAGTTTTTCAGGATCTGCATTGGCCGCATTGCTTTTAAGTTGAATTTCAGATTGTAAAGCTTTCATTTGTGCTTCAAGTGAAGCAAGGCGGTTTTTTCTTGTATCTATAGTGGCTATTAAAGCTTGGTAATGGCATTGTAAAGATAAGAAAGTTTCATTAAATATTTTAGTGATATTGGGTTTTTTATCTGCTATCATTTGTTTGTAAGAATTTTCTAAGTGCATCATAATGCTTTTTAGGGCGCTAAATTGGGTTTGATCTATACTATTATCCATAAAAATTAAAGTATCATAAGCTTTAAATAAAAATCTCTTAAGAATGAGATAGTCCAAAATACAAGGAATATCTTTTTCATCTTGTAAATTGGCTTGCAAGGCTTCAACAGATAAAATTTCATGGGCAAAATATTTTTGTATGGCTTGAGGAATAGTAAAAGATAAGGGAATTTTTTCTATAGAATCAAAATCAATGCTTCTATAAAGTTCTGTAATATACGCACTTCTGCGAGAATTTTGTAAATCTTCAAGCTCATCATCACTATCGGTTTTCCAAAAATCATGTTCAGTGATAAAATCACCCTCTTTAAATTCTTGAAATTTGGAAGGTTTTATCCCTGTGATAGTTTTGCTTACAGGCACAGGAGCGCCGTTTTCAGACTTTTTATCACTAGAGAGCGTGCGAAATTCAACAAGCATCCCAACACTTGGCATACTTTTTTTATCATTCCAAATTTGACGACTAAAGTCAAAAAAAGTATTTGCTGAATTCGTTACAGTTCCACGCCCTGTGGAATCCATATATATAGCTATTTTTCCATGCATATTTCATCCTTGAAAGTTTTTAAAAGATAATTTTAGCTTTATTTTTATAAAAATTTTATAAGCAAAAGAATAAAATTACATGTTTGATTTTAAAATTCTTTTTAGTTATATTTTTTTTACCATAGGAAAAATTGAATGTTTTTTTATGAATATCTTAAAAATCCAAAACAAATCGGTGCTTTTTGTTCTAGCTCTCAAAAGCTAGGTTTTGTTATGACTCAAAATATTAATTTGCGTCAAGCAAACTATATCGTAGAGATTGGACCTGGCACAGGTGTTTTTACTGAAAATATTTTAAAATATAAAAATAAAAAAGCACAATTTTTTGCTATAGAAATCAATAAAAATATGGCAGATAAGCTTAAAAGAAAAATTGTAAATTTGGATATAGAAATAGGGAGTGCTGAAAATTTACCTTATTTTTTAAGGCAAAGAAATATCACCTATGCAGATGTGATTATAAGTGGAATTCCGTGGAGTTTGCTTAGGGATCACGAGCAAGAAAAGCTTTTAAAAATCATCCATAAAAGTTTAAAACCTAACGGATATTTTAGCACCTTTGCTTATGTGCTACCTACTTATTCAAGTTTAAAATTTCGTCAAAAGATATTTTCTCTTTTTACAGAGGTGAGAATTTCAAAAGTTGTTTGGCAAAATTTCCCACCCGCTGTGGTGTATTATTGTAAGAAGTAAATTTTTATCCCCATTTTTTTGATAAAACACAACTTAATGCTTTATTACACGGATTGTCCTAAAAATAAGCACGCATTGTAAAATTTTTGGATTAAAGCTTGATAATTTTAAATAAAGCTATATTATAATTCTTTCTTTTTAGCAATAATGAGCAATTCTCGATCACCCGTAGTTTCTTCTATATAATCTTCTATGGAAGATAAGATATCAAATCCGTTTTGCTTTAATAATTTATGTACTTTTTCTAAATCTAAAGCACTATGATAAAATGATTCTTTCCACATTGTGCTTATAATTTCGCCATCATTTTTTCCATGAGTAAATAAAAACAATCCACCAGATGTCAACAAAGAAGAAATGATTTGATAAATACATTCTTGTTTATCATACCTAATGTGCCAAATAGAATCAAATGCGATGATTGCATCATATTTTTTATCTGTTTTGAAATTTAAAATATCCTCTACTAAAAAAGTGGCATTATGTAAGTTAAGTTTTTGTGCTTGTTTTATCATTTCTTCTGAAATATCTATCCCTGTAACTTGAAATCCTTGTTTTGATAAATATAAAGCGATAGGATATCCAGTTCCACAACCAATATCTAGCACTCTTGAATTTGGACTTAAATTATTTGCGAAGTCGACAATGCATTGATTGATTGAGGTATTTTTGCGAAATTCACTCCACTTTTTACAAATTTTATTGTATGAATCTTTTATGCTATTTTCCATCCATATTCCTAAAAATTTTAACACTCTTTGATTTTTATAATAAAATTAATACATTTAATATAAGCTTTTTCTATGACTTTATATGCTAGTTTTTTATGTATTAAAAATTTGTTAATGAGGGTTTTAAATTCTTGAAAACCTGTATATTATTATCAGGTTTTCAGATTTTTTAATTTATTCCCATTCTATAGTTGCAGGTGGTTTACTTGAGATATCATAAACTACGCGGTTAATACCTTCAACCTCATTGATAATACGACGCGAGATATTTTCTAAAATTTCATAAGGTATGTGTGAAAAAGTCGCTGTCATTCCATCACTTGCATCAACAACACGAACACAAATGGTATTATCATAAGTTCGGTTATCTCCCATAACACCAACGCTTTTTACATTTAACAATACACAAAAAGCTTGCCAAGTTTTATCATACCAACCCGTGCTTCTTAGTTCTTCAAGTAAGATTACATCTGCTTTGCGTAGTAATTCAAGACTTGGGCGATTGACTTCTCCCATGATGCGTATAGCAAGACCAGGGCCTGGGAAAGGATGGCGATAAACTATTTCTTTGCTTAATCCAAGCTCGATACCTAAAGCACGCACTTCATCTTTAAAAATTTCTTTTAAAGGCTCTATGAGTTTAAGATTCATTTTTTCAGGTAAGCCCCCTACATTATGATGGCTTTTAATGGTTTTGCTTGCACCTACAACAGAACTTTCTATGATATCAGTATAAAGTGTGCCTTGGGCAAGATATTTTACATCTTTATGTTTTTTTGCTTCTTCTTCAAAAACTTCTATAAAGGTATTTCCTATGATTTTTCTTTTTTGTTCAGGATCTGTGACATTAGCTAAGCGACTTAAGAAAATTTCACTTGCATCAATGCTGATGAGATCGATGCCTAAAGTGTTTTTAAACATAAATTCAACTTGTTCTTTTTCTCCACTTCTTAAAAGTCCATTATCTACAAAAACTACTATAATTTGCTCTTTTATAGCACTAGCTAAAAGTGCAGCAACTACGCTACTATCTACTCCGCCACTTACAGCACAAAGCACTTTATCATTGCCTACTTCTTCGCGGATTTTTTCTGCTTGAGTTTTTGCAAAAGAACCCATATTCCAAATACTTTCACAATTGCAAGCATATTTAGCAAAATTTTTTAAGATATTTTTGCCAAATTCACTGTGTTGTACTTCAGGGTGAAATTGCAAGGCAAAGAATTTTTTCTCTTCATTTGCAAAAACACAATACGGACTATTTTCACTTGTTGCTAAAACTTCAAAACCTTGTGGTAAATTTTCAACCTTATCAGAATGACTCATCCAAACGATTTGTTTTTTAGGTAGATTTTTAAACAAATCGCTATCTTTTTGAATTTCTATACTTGCTTTGCCGTATTCTTTGTGTCCTGCTGGAGCAACATTGGCTTTATAATGATGAGCCATGAGTTGCATACCATAACAAATTCCAAGTATGGGTAAGCCTAGATTAAAAACCTCTTTATCACAAAAGTACGCATCTGTTGCATAAACACTTGCAGGGCCACCACTTAAAATAATACCCTTAGGTTCTTTCGCTTTGATATCTGCTAAACTTACATTAAAAGGCAAAATCTCAGCATAAACGCCTTGCTCTCTCAATCTTCTTGCTATAAGCTGAGTATATTGCGATCCAAAATCTAAAACTAAAATATCTGCTTTTTTCATTCTACCACCTATTTAATTGTTCGTATTTTTTAATGCTTTTTATTGAACCATTTTGTTCGTAGCTAGTGTATTGTGGGTTGCCCTTATAGCCACATGCACACAAAAAAATTAAGAAAAAAAATGCTAAAATCATCTTATGGAAAAATTTCAAAGTCCAAAGATAATTAAAAATACTAGCGCCATTCTTAATGACTTGATGAGTAAGTCTCATTATCGACCCTTAAAAACCTTATTTTTTTGTAAAGATTTTTTAAATTCTTTTCCGCCTGCCAAACAGCGTTTAATCGCTAGAATTTATATAAAAAATCATATTTTAAATATAGTGACTTTAAATTCAGCCGCTTACCAAGAATTAAATCACGATAATAGCAAAATTTATATTAAAGTTCTCATAAAAAAATACGGAAAAATGTATCCTTTGAGTGGATTTTCAGATATAAAAGATTTAAAAATTTTTACACAAAAATACAATAATACAATAAAAAATAATGAAAATTTCACGGCTAAAAAACCCTATATAGAATTAAGCCTTGGAAAATTTGAAAATAAATTTGAAAATAAAATTTTAGCAAAGAAATTTGAAGAAATAAGGCAGATGATAAGAAATGGCTGAAATTTTACTTAAAAATACTCTCAAAGAAGAGCTTCAAACCCTACCTGCAAATGCTGGAGTGTATCAGTATTTTAATGCCGAAGGAAAGCTTTTATATGTAGGCAAGGCTAAAAATCTTAAAAACCGCGTAAGATCTTATTTTGCTTTTACCCCAAATTTACGCGCCAATCCAAAAAATTCTTTAAGAATTCAAAAAATGATAGAAGAAGCGGTGCATTTGGAATTTATTACAACAAATTCAGAAGCTGATGCTTTGATTTTGGAAAATTCTTTTATCAAGCAACTTCATCCAAAATACAATATTTTACTAAGAGATGATAAGACTTATCCTTATATTTATGTAGATTTTAATGAAGAATTTCCGCGTTTTGAAATCACTAGAAAATTAGTTAAAAAAAGTAAAATCAAATATTTTGGCCCCTTTTTTAAAGGAGCTAGAGAGCTTTTAGATGCGCTTTATTTATACTATCCTTTAAAGCAAAAAGCAAGTTGTAAATCTCCTTGTATTTTTTATCAAATTTCTCGTTGTCTTGCGCCTTGTGATAAAAAAATTACCCAAGAAGAATATCGTTTGATTTTAGATAAAGCTATCAATGCTCTTTTAAGCCCTAGTATTTTAGTGAAAAATTTGGAAAAACAAATGTTTCATTTAGCCCAAAATGAGAATTATGAAGAAGCGGCAAAAATAAGAGATCAGATTGCTACGATAAGGGATTTGGAAATTAAAGTTGAGATTGATATCGCTAAATTAGAAGACTTTGAAATTTTTGCTTTAGCTTGTGAAAGCTCTATGCTTTCAACTTTGCGTTTTGTGGTGCAAAATGGAAAAATCATCAGCGCTAATTCTAAAATCACTCCGCTTAAAAACAATACAGATTTTGATAAAAATGAGATTTATAAACAGCTTATTTTAGAAAATTTTAGCGTAGACATTCCTTTGGTTGCAAATACTGTTTATGTTTATGAGGATTTTGAAGACAGGGAGCTTTTAGAAGAAATTTTAAGCCAGAGATTTGATAAAAAAATCAGCATTAAAGTTCCTAAAATAGGGGAAAAAAGAAGAATTTGTGATTTGGCATTTCAAAATGCGTGTTTAAATATACAAAAAGAGCAAAAAAATAGTGATTTTAATATACAAAAAGAACTTAAAAATTATTTCGAGCTTGAAAATCTGCCAAATTGTATAGAAGTTTTTGATAATTCTCATTTGCAAGGTGTGGCGAATGTAGGAGCTATGATAACTTATAAAATGGGTACTTGGGATAAGTCAAATTATAGAAAATTTCATTTAAAATACAAAAATGATTATGAGCAAATGCGTGAAGTTTTAACGCGTAGAGCATTAGAATTTGACAAAATGCCTGCTCCTGATTTGTGGCTTATAGATGGAGGAAAGGCTTTGCTTGATTTAGCTAAAGAAATCATCTTAAGTAGTGGGGCAAATGTTGATATTTTAGCAATCTCAAAAGAAAAAATCGATGCTAAAGCTCACCGCGCTAAAGGAGGGGCTAAAGATAAAATTCACTCTTTAAAAGGAGAATTTGCCCTAAGCATTAACGATAAAAAATTACAATTCTTACAGAAATTAAGAGATGAAGCACATCGTTTTGCCATAAGTTTTCATCAAAACACTAAGAAAAAACAAGATTTATCAAGCTCTAAGCTTGTAAAATCAGGACTTAGTGCGGGAGTTATACAAAAACTTTTGGCGTATTATGGAAGTTTTGAAGCTATTTATGAGGCAAATTTTGAAGAATTGTGCCAATTAGTAGGAAAAAAATCAGCACAAAAAATAAAGGAAGATTGATTTGTTATTGGTTTGGATTATTTTTATTTTTAATATTATTTTGGCTTTTTTAAGTATAGATTTTACAAGAATTCATGAAAGCCTTGAGCAAATTAAACTTACTTTTTTTGCTAGTATTTTTATTTTGTCTTTAACTTTAATATTTTTCCTTTTTCGAAAAAAACGAGCTTTGGCTAGGAAAGATCAAAAAATTTTATTAATTAAAAATGAATTTATACATGCTGAAGAGATAGATATCGAAACGAGTTTGGATTTGATTCGGGAAAAAATAGCACATTTAAATCAAGATTTATTTAAGATTTCTCATGAAAAAGAAACTTATGCAAAATTGCTAGAGGATAGTTTGTATCAAATTGGCAATATTGAGGGCGTTGTAAGATGTTTAGATGAAGAAGAAGCAAGCAAGGAAATCAAATCACTTGTTTTAAATGCATTAAAACATCAAAAAGAACAAATTAGACTTGGACTTAATCAAGCTTTAGAATACCATAAAAGCATAGGGGTGGCACAGGGCAATGTTTTGCAATTTGAAGCAAGTGCTGCGATAGTAAGTGATGATGGGCTTGAAGCATTTTTGCTAGCAAATTTGTTGTCTTATTTTGGCATAGAAAATACTATTTTTAAGAGTTTGAGTTTTGATATCAATGATTTTCATGTGGTTTTCATTAAGGATAAAATTTTAGAGCAAAGTTCTAAGAAAGCTGATGATTTTATCGTGTTTGGGCGTAGTAAAAACTTATATTATGAGTATTTTTTAAGCCTACCTTTTGAAAAAAAAGAGCTTGAAAATATTTTGCAAAGAAAACTTGATAAAATTTGTGCTTTAAAATTTCAAACTCCTTATCAAAATAATGTTTTGCTTTTTAAACAAAATAAGTTTGATGCAACTTTGTTTTTTAATATCATAGAAAAACAATGCTCCCAAAATATGCGCGTGAATTCTTTTAGTGAATTGAAAAAAGAATTAAAAAAAGAAGCTTATCGTTTGATATTGCTTGATTATGAATTGATTAAATTTGATCTTGAGCAGATGCGTTCTATTCTTAGCGCTTATAAAAAGCAACACCCTCAAAGTCATATTATATTCTTTTCTAGGGAGAGGGTGAGGGATTTTGATTGCGTAAGCGAGGTTTTAAATGATATCAGCAGAAATGATCTTATAGCTTTGATTAGAAAATATTTGCCTAAAAATTAGGCTTTATAGAATTTAACTCCTGCTAGATTAAGAATCTTTATTTTTTCTTCTTTTATAAGCTTGTCTAAAAGAAGTTGAGAAGTTTTATCTAATTTATTTTCTATATCTATCTCACTTTGTGAGCGTAGATGAAGCATTTTTAGCAATTCTTCTTCATTAAAATTTAACTTTTCACCCTCATAGTGTCTTTTGGGCAAAAGCACGGGAGTGGAAGTTATGAGTTTGGAAAGTTCCAAAAGTCTTTCTTCGCTTATTTTTTTAACCGCATAAGCTGGGGGTCTATCAATGGTGCTTAAATCAACTCTTAAGGGCGCTATTTTAGCTAAAGCTTGATTTAAAGCGATAAATTCTTCTTCATTGTCATTAAGATCTTTTACGACAAGGATCTCCATTACAAGATCACCTTTAAATTGGGTTTTAAATTCTGCCATTTTTTCTATCATTTTTTCTAAGTTAATATTTTTTAAAGCCCTATCAATACGGTAAAAGGTTTTAGAAATAGCACTGTCTAGGCTAAATTTAACCACATCTAACTTTAATAAGGTATTGAATTTGTCTTGATCTAAAACCACGGTGCCATTGCTTAAAATGAGCAATTTTTTATCTTTAGCAATCTTGCGTAAGGATGAGATCAATTCATCTAAATGAGGATAAAGGCTTGGTTCCCCATTGGCTGTTAAGGTAAGAAAGTCAAATGGGACATTTTTTTCAAGAGCGCCTTGAACTTCTAAAATGATTTCTTCTACGCTTACAATCTCATCTTGTTTTTCTTGAGGTTTTTGAGCCTCAAGTTCGCAATATACGCAATCAAAATTGCATTGTTTCTTGCTAGGGCTTAGATCAATACCTAAAGATCTTCCAAAACGTCTTGAATTGATGGGGCCAAAGAGAATTTTCATTTGGCTGAACTTTCTTGCACAAGCTGGATAAAGTATTTTGCATTTTCAACAGGAATGTCAGGCAAGATTCCATGACCTAGATTGAAAATATGAGCTTTATTTTGCATAATTTCAAGAATATTTTCTACGCCTTGTTTGATAGCTTTTTTATCATAAAGTCTGCAAGGTTCCATATTGCCTTGTAGGGTGTATTGGTGGGATAATTTATCGCGTGCTAAATCAAGAGGAGTACTCCAATCAACTCCAAAAACATCAAAATTTCCATCGATTTTATCCAAATAGCCACTAATGCCTTTAGGAAATAAAATTACAGGTATGTGAGGGTATTTGTTTTTAATAAAATCAGAAATTTCAAGCATATACTTAAATGAAAAATCAAAGAATTTATCACATTCTAAAGCACTCGCCCAGCTATCAAAAATTTGCACCGCATTTGCACCTGCTTTGATTTGTTCTTCTAAGTAAGATTTTAAAACTTGAGTGAGTTTATTTAAAATTTCATGCAAAAGTTCTGGATTTTGATAAAGCATTTTTTTACATTTTGCATAATTTTTACTTCCGCTTCCTTCTATCATATAAGTTGCTATAGTCCAAGGACTGCCACAAAATCCTATCAAAGCTTTATCAAGCGGTAATTTTTCGCGTGTTAGTTTTAAAGCATCATAAACATAGTTTAGTTTTTTATAAGCATTTTTATCATCTAGCTTGTTAAGGTCTTCTAAGGTTGAAATAGGTGTTTGAAATACCGGTCCTTCGCCTTTTTCAAAGCGTAAATTCATTCCCATTTCAAGAGGGACTACTAAAATGTCTGAAAAGATAATCGCCGCATCAACTCCTAAAATATCAACAGGTTGTAAAGAAACCTCCGAAGCTCTTTTGTAGTCTTTACATAAGGATAAAAAATCTCCCGCTTCTTGTCTAACTTTCATATATTCAGGCAAATATCTTCCTGCTTGACGCATCATCCAAACGGGTGTATAGGGTGTAGGTTTTTTAAAGCAAGCGTCGATAAAAATCATAATTTTCCTTTGTTTTTTTCATAAAATTATAACAGAAATTAATAAAAATAAATGTGTTTTGTTGTATGAAAGATTTGTGATTGTCTTATTTTGGTGTTTTATAAATTTATACGAGAATTGAAAAATTCTCGCAATGAAATTTTAAATTTATATTTTAGCAGTATTTCCCGCATCAATGGTTGCAAAAAGTTTATTGAGTAAATCTTCTTCATTTTTTTTGTATTGATCTTCTCTCATTTTTTGCCAAGCATAAGATTAAAATCTTCTTTAACAGCACTAAGATCAAGATCTTCATTAGTAAATTCACTTGAACTTGTCTTTTTGTCTTCTTTTTCTTCTTTGTTTTTAACTTCATTTAGAGTAGCTTGAAATTCATCTGCTGAAGTGCTTTTTTCCTTAACCTTGGTTGTGGCACTAAACATAGAGCTTGAAGTTGTTTGGATATCTTTTACCACCATTTTCTCCTCCTTTTGTTTTTTTGATTTTAAATTAGATAAGCAATTTTTATTCCAATTTAGAAATTTTGGATAATTTTTTAGAAAATTTTTGATCATTTATCAAAAAGTAAAAGGAGTTTTCACAGTTTTGTTAATTTGTTTGAAATAAATCTGTATTGTGATGGTTAAAAATTTGTATTTTGATTTTTTTAAAAAAATTAAAAATATTTTTGTTACAATAAAACAAAAAATAAGGAGAGGCAATGAAGATAATTTTACTAACAATTTTAAGTTTTCTTAGCTTATGGGGCTTGAGTTTTGATGAGCTTATATATAAAAATGAAGTTAGAGCGAGTTTTGATTGTTCTAAGGTTAAAAATAATGGCAAAAATGATGATGAGTTAATCATATGCAATAAAATAGGCGCTATTAATGAATTTGAAAATAAAAAACTTGCTTTGATGGATAATATCTTTATAAGTTTATATCAAGAGCTTTTAAAAAATGCAAATGAAATTATAAAAGAAGATTTTAAATTGGTTGTGAAAAAAATGTTTAGAGAAAGAAAAAATTGTGCCAAAGTTATATCAAACGATCTTTTGCAAGCAGATCAAGATCCTCAATCGCCTTTTGTTTACAAGACTGATTGTATAGAAAAAACTTATGCTAAAGTATTTTTAGAGCTTATGCAAAAAGCTAAAAAAGATACTCAAAGCAAAGAAAGATTAAAGCAAATTTTTAATAATCAAGTAGATAGATATGAAAATTTAATCCAAATGAGCATTCAAGATCCTATAGATTTGGAAATTTTTATAGACAATCTAGCCCAAGAGGGCTTGATCGATGATAATGCTAGATTGAAGCTTTAGAAGGCAATTCTAAAGCAAATTTAGCCGCTTCAAAATAGCTTTTAGTACTGATTTTGGCATTTTTATAGGCCTTATCAAAGGCGGTGCCATGATCAACACTTACGCGTATAATGGGCAAATTTAAACTCACATTGATACTTTTTTCAAAATACAAAGCCTTTAGGGGTGCTAAGCCAAGATCGTGATACATGGCTATTAAGCGATTGCATGCTTTTAAATTTGATTTTGTAAAAGCTGTATCTGCGACTAAAGGGTAGGGCAAATAAACACCTTTTGTATTAAAATTTAAAAGCAATTCTTTTTGTAATTTTTCATCTTTTAGAGCTTTTTTAAAGAATTTTTCATCTTTTTTAGAATTTAAAAAAGCATTAACAAAAGCGATAGCCTTTTGCATAAGCTCTTCTTCTTTGCCTCCTATCACCCCATAATCTCCTGCATGTGGGTTAAAACCTAAAAGTCCGATTTTTTTAAAGCGAGTTTCTTGATAAAAGTCTTTTAAAAAAATACTTAAATTTTGAAAAGTGATTTTTTTGCTTACTTTTGCTAAGGGTATGTGCTCGCTAAAAAGTCCTACAAAAAGTTCCTTACATCCTAGCATCATGATGGCATTTTTTTTAAAAAAGAATCTTAGTGCATCAGTATGTCCTTTAAATTTAAGCCCCGCATCCTCCCAAGCTTTTTTATGTATAGGTAGAGTAAGTAGGGCGTGTGCGTGGTTTTTATAAACAAAATAGCTTGCCGCCTTAAAGCTTAAGAAGCTATATAGGCCACTTTTTGCATCTATTTCTCCTGCTTTAATGTCAAAGTTTTCATCCACTTTTAAATTTAAAGGCAAGCCAAAAGAATAAATTTCAAGAGAATTATGCTTTTTAAGCAGTGTAAATTCATAATTTTTAGCATCTTTAAAAGCTACGATTTTTGCATTTAAAAGCTCTAAATTTAAAAGTTTTAAAGCTTTTTGAAGCAAGCTTTCATGGATAAAATAATAAGGAGTGCAAATTTGGCTTAATTTTTCATGTGAGCGTGCTAGAATTTCAAGCCCTATGCCATTGATATCGCCTATGCTAATGGCTAATTTTTTCATCTTTAAAGCAGTGCTTTCATTTCTAAAATCGCATTTTGTAGTCCTACAAAAACCGATCTTGCTACAATACTTTGGCCGATATTAAGTTCGCAAATTTTTTTGATATTTGCTATTTGGCTTACATTTTTATAATTTAGCCCATGCCCAGCAGCGACTTTTAATCCAAGCTCCACTCCTTTTTTAGCACAAATTTCTATATTGTTTAACTCCTCTTCAAATTTACTTTGTAATGTTTTTTTGCTTAAATCAAATTCTTTTAAAGCAAAGGCTGTATGAGAGATATTGCTAAAAAGTGCGTTATGCAAATTTGCATAATGTCCTGTGTGAAGTTCTATAAAATCAGCTTTTAATTCATATGATTTTTGTATATCTTCTAAGCTAGGATTGATAAAAAGTGAAACCTCGATTTGCGCATTTTGAAGTTTTTCTATACTTTCTTTGATTTTATTATGATTTAAATTTAGCCCCCCTTCTGTGGTAAGCTCTTCTCTTTTTTCAGGCACTAGGGTGATACGATGAGGTTTTAATTTAAGTGCTAAGTTTAGAATTTCATCATTTAAAGCACATTCTAAATTGATAGGACTTTTGCAAAAGCGTATGATATTTTCTAAATCAAAATCTTGAGCATGACGACGATCTTCTCTTACATGCAAAGTGATTTGATCTCCAAATTTAGCAGCTATAAAAGCGGCTTCTAAAAGATCAGGATCATTTACCATTCTAGCTTGTCTTAATACTGCAATGTGGTCGATATTTACACCTAAAAGCATATTTTTCCTTTAGAACTTTTTTGCTATTATACTATAAATTAAATAAGGATAGTGATGTTAGGTATAGATCTTGGCTCAAATACTTTAAGAGCGGTTTTTATAAATGAAAAATTTGAAAAATTGGATGAATATGAATTTATCATAGGTTCGGCTAAAAACTTAGATAAAACTGGAAAGATAAGTGATGAAGCCATAGAAAAACTTCGCAATGCACTTCAAGAAATAGCTAAAAAATATGACTTAAGCCAAGCAAGAGCAGTCGCAACTGCAGCTTTTAGAAAAGCAAGCAATACGAATGAAATTTTTACTCGTTTAAAACAGGAATTTCAAATTGATTTTAAAGTGATAGATGCCAAAATTGAAGCTAAAATCAGCGTTTTGGGTATGAAAAGGGGGCTTTTAAATTTAGGCTTAAATTTGGATTGTGGGTATTGTGATTTAGGGGGCGCATCTTGTGAATTTTCTTTTAGGGATAATTTTCAAAGTTTTGATTTTGGTATTATCAGTTTTTATGAAAAATGCAAGATAAAAAAAATCGCAAATTCTTTTTCTTTTAAAAAAATACTTCAAAAATATCCTAATTTTCCTTATAGATTTAAAGATAAAAAGCTAAAAATTCATTTTTTAATTCACGATAATTTTTTAAAAACCATGGCTTTTGAGGCCTTTGGGCAAAGCAATGGTTTAAAAAAAGCATTAAAACAAAGCAAGATGAAAAATATCGTTTTAAATTCAGGTGTCCCTACGGCTTTAGCGGCTTTAAAAAAAGGCTTAAATTATGAAAAATACGAGGCAAAGAAAATCAATGGTGCAAGATTAAATATCAATGATTTTTTAACTTTTGGGCAAAAACTTTGGTATATGGATGAAAAAAAGGCAAGTTTTTGGGTAGGAAATACGCGAAAAAATTATTTAGTTGCGGGATGTTTTTTGCTTTTTAGTATTTTTGAAAGAGAAAAACTTATAGTGATTGATGAGGGTTTAAGGGAGGGGCTTTGTATGGCTGATTTAAATTTAAAAGATTACCAATGAAAATTACCATAGCAATTATTTTTTACTTTATTTACCCTAATCTTTTTAAGTGCATGTGCTTTTAAAGAAAAAAAAGCAAGTGAAATAAAAACTCTTGCAAGTAATTATGGTGGAATTTATATCTTTGATAAAAAAATAAGAGAAGAGATATTGGAATTAGAGAAAAAAG